>CAMARL010000030.1 GCA_945860325.1 Spirosoma fluviale
CGCATTTTTATGTTTTAAATAAATTCGAGAAGTTCTGCCAACCTCTTTCTGAATGAAAAACTGCGTTTGTGGAACGGGAGTGCAAAGGTAGAAAAAATATTAAAACAAACAAGGGTGTGTTTGAAAATATTTTTTTGCCCTAAATAAAAATTGTACTTTTCTTATAAATCCACTTCATTTTTAACACAAATCTTAGTAAGTTTGCACCTTAAACGCTTTAAATCAAGCCGTTTATTCCTAGTAATAAGTTATTTCAAAAGATAAATATACATATGTCAAGTTTAGCCAATCAAAAAGGAGTACTACACGGAGATGCCGTGCAAGAGTTATTTGAAATTGCAAAAAAGAATCATTTTGCTTTACCAGCCGTAAATGTTACCGGTACCAATACCGTCAATGGCGTTTTAGAAGCTGCAAAAGCAGTTAATTCTCCAGTAATCATCCAATTCTCCAACGGCGGTGGCGTATTTTACGCAGGAAAGACTTTGGCAAATACAAATCAAGAAGCAGCTATCGCAGGTTCAATCTCGGGAGCTCATCACGTTCACCAGTTGGCAAAGGCTTATGGAGTTCAAGTTATTTTGCATACCGACCATTGCGCAAAAAAATTATTGCCTTGGTTAGATGGTTTATTGGATGCGGGTGAAAAGTTTTATGCCGAGACAGGCCAACCGCTTTTCTCGTCCCACATGATCGACTTATCTGAGGAACCGATTGAAGAGAATATAGAGATATGCGCACATTACTTAAGTCGTATGTCCAAAATAGGCATGACGCTAGAAATTGAATTAGGAGTTACAGGTGGTGAAGAGGACGGAGTCGATAATTCAGATGTAGATTCATCCAAATTATATACACAGCCTTCCGAAGTAGCTTATGCCTATGAAGAATTGAGCAAAATTTCTCACAGATTTACGATCGCTGCAGCTTTTGGAAATGTTCACGGAGTTTATAAGCCAGGAAACGTTAAATTACAACCCGTGATTTTGAAAAACTCCCAAGATTTTATTCGTGAAAAATTTGACTTGAAGGACGAAAGACCGATCAATTTCGTTTTCCACGGTGGATCAGGATCCTCTCGTGAGGAAATTCGCGAAGCGATTTCTTATGGTGCGATTAAAATGAATATTGATACTGATTTGCAATGGGCATTCTGGGAAGGTATTTTAGGTTTCTATAAGGCCAACGAGGCCTATTTGCAAGGGCAAATTGGCAATCCAACAGGCGAGGATTCTCCGAATAAAAAATATTATGACCCACGTGTTTGGTTAAGAAAAGGGGAAGAAACTTTTGTAGCCCGACTAAAATCTGCTTTTGAAGATTTAAACGCAAGCAACGCAAACCAATACCTTTAATTTGAATGCATCATTTTCAAAAGAAAATTAGCGTTTAGAAATAAAATATTTAATGGAGTCGGAGCATAATTGCCTCGACTCTTTTAGATTTAATCTATATTGATTGTTTATTGATCAAATTTCCTAACTAAGTTTTAATTAAGATGAAAACCGAACTTCACCCAGCAAATACCCGAGGTACCGCAGATCATGGTTGGCTCAAAACCGCCTACAGTTTCAGCTTTTCTTCATATCACAACCCAGCCCGAATTCATTTTGGTGCATTGAGGGTATTGAATGACGACTACGTGGCTGGAGGAATGGGATTTGGAAAGCACCCCCATGACAATATGGAAATTGTCACCATTCCCCTAAAAGGTGCGCTGGCCCACGAAGATTCAGCAGGAAATAAAGGGGTCATTCAAGCGGGCGATGTACAAATCATGTCTGCAGGATCCGGGATTCATCATTCTGAATTCAATGCAAGCCCAACCGAGCCCGTTGAGTTATTTCAAATTTGGGTCATGCCAAAACTGAAAAATATTACGCCTCGATACGACCAACGAACGTATTCTCCTTCCGAATTTATTGGCCAATGGAAAACGGTCGTATCGCCTTTGGGTTCTAATATAGATTCACTTCAAGTCAATCAAGACACCTATTTTAATCTTACAGAACTGGATTTAAATGAATCCCTTGAATATAGCTTGCATGGGCCTCGCCAAGGAGCCTTTCTAATCGTCATTGAAGGTGCCCTTGAAGTTGCAAATAACACTTTGGGCCGCCGCGATGCAATTGGGATTTCTGAATGTGAGAGTATTCAAATTAAAGCGGCCTCCTCAAATACCAAAGCGCTTTTAATTGAAATACCCATGGTATGGTAAAGTTGATTTGGTGAAAACAGAGCTGCTCCTACCAGCTTTACTAACTTTTACAAAGTTAGTAAAGCTATATCACTCTAAATCTATATAATTAGAAATATCCAACTCATTGGTATTATTCAAATGAAATAATTTGAATTCATCTATGCCCCCAAACCAATTTATAACTTTATTAGGAGAAACAATTCGCCTGTTATTTTTTAATATAGCATTATACGAACTCCACTTCCAATTACGAAAATCATAAACAACTTCATGTTTTTGTGGATTATTATGTATGTAATGAATAAGCTTGCTGACATATTCATCACTATCCACATGTACCCGTTTATAAGGCTTTTGGAATAATGTGCCTGTCCTTGCATGTTGATGATTAAATGCTAATGCATAAGATTGAAACAACCTTTGTAAATTATGAGCTATGTAATCATGCGTAGATACAGCCATTTTTGTACGTCTAACGTTTACCAAAAAATGATAATGATTTCCCATTAAGCAATAAGCATAAACATCCAAACATTCTCCCATATACTTCATCCACCTCCTCAAAAAGAACTCGTAATTTTCACTAGACTTAAAAAGTAATTTTTTGTCTATTGACCGATTATATATATGGTAAAATTTGCCTTGTTCAAATTTTGTATGATAATGTTCCAGATGAGCCATTTTGATTTTTTCAAAATATACACTGTTTAATAGATTTAAAATAATACAAGGATCTGATTATCAATAAATTGATTTAATTTATCTAGATGGTTGTTTTAATTTCTTTCGCTTTAGCTTTACTAACTTTTGAAAAGTTAGTAAAGCTTAGCGAAAGGGGTAAAAGCACATGACTTATTTCTTGAAAGTTAATCCCTTAGTAAGTTCATTTAAAGCTTTAATTTTAGCTTCAAAATCTCCTTTAAGTGAATTTCGGTAGGCTTCTAAACCATCCATCGTTTCCTGAATGTCTGTGGGGATGACCTCTTCCAAAAACGCCCTGATGCGCTTTGCCAAAGTAGGCGATTTGCCGTTGGTCGATATCGCAATTTTCAAATCCCCTTTTTGAACAATCGATCCAAGGTAAAAATCACAAAGATGTGGTGTATCAGCTACATTACAAAGGAGATGCCGATCTGCGGCTATTGCTTTAATTTTTTGATGTAATTGAACATTGTCTGTCGCACAAATAATTAAGTCCCGGCCATCCAAATCTCCCTCTAAAAATTCGCGAATTTCATAACTAACCAAAGGAAATTTCTCAATAAATTCCAACGTGTCTGCCCGAAAAAATGTGGCCACCATAGAAACACGCGCATCAGGAGAATTTCGTAAAATGGCAGAAACTTTTTCTAGGGCTACATTTCCTCCGCCAACGACCAGCGTGTTCAATTGGTCTAATTTCAAAAAAATAGGGAATAAGGTATTTGCCATTTTTTATTTTTTGCCGGCCAACTGCCCACATGCGGCGTCAATATCTTTGCCACGAGAACGACGAACATTGACAATCATTTTTTTACTTTCCAAATAGGCCACGAATTTAGCCAATGCATCCGCATCCGCATTCACAAAATCTGCTTGGGCGATCGGGTTGTATTCAATAATATTAATTTTACAAGGCAATTTTCTAGCAAACTCATAGAGTTCGCGTGCATCATCCACCGTATCATTAAATTTATTAAACATGATATATTCTAACGTTATTTCATTTTCTGTTTTGCCATAAAAATAGCGTAAAGCCTCTGATAATGCCTCCAACGTATTGGACTCATTGATGGGCATAATCTGATTCCTTTTCGTGTCATTGGCCGCATGAAGAGATAAAGCAAGGTTGAACTTCACTTGGTCATCGCCCAATTTCTTAATCATCTTAGCTATTCCGGCGGTTGACACCGTGATGCGCCTAGAAGCCATGCCTAATCCATCTGGAGAGGTAATCATTTCAACAGACTTCAACACATTGGAATAGTTCAAAAGGGGCTCTCCCATACCCATATAAACAATATTTGTTAATGGAATGCCATATTTTTCTTGAGCTTGATCGCGTATCAATACGACTTGATCATATATTTCAAAAGCCTCTAAATTCCTTTTTCGGTCCATATAACCCGTGGCACAAAAACTACAGGTAAGCGAACACCCCACCTGTGATGACACGCATGCCGTCATTCTTTCACGAGTAGGAATTAAAACTCCTTCGATCAGATTGCCATCATGTAATGCAAAACTCGATTTTATGGTTCGGTCAACACTGATTTGGAATTCAGCCGTTTCGACACATTGTAAGGAATAGTTGTCGGCCAACCAGCCCCTCGTTTCTTTCGGAATGTTAACCATTTGGTCAAATGAACGAACAGATTTTTTCCAAATCCATTCATAGACTTGTTTGGCCCGAAAACCCGGCTCTTTTCGTTGAAGCATTTCCAGCCTCAACTCCTCTAAAGTTAAATTTCTAATCGCTTTCAACGAAGGCATTAATTCTTTTTCCACCATTATTTTTTCAATAATTCACCCACTTTACTAGAAATGGCCCTGCCTTCTGCCAATCCAGCTAATTCCTTAGAGGCAACTCCCATTACCTTGCCCATGTCTGCTGGGCTAGTAGCTCCCAATTGAGAAATAATGGCAGAAATACGTTCCGTTAACTCCGAATCCGATAATTGTTTGGGTAAAAACTCCTCAATAACGGTTAGTTCTACTTGCTCTTTTTCAGCTAAATCAGGGCGATTTTGTGCGATATAAACTTCTAATGAGTCTTTGCGCTGTTTGGCAGCTTTCATTAAAATTTTCATTTCCGCATCAACAGAAATCTCACCTGTATTTGAGCCTGAAGTCTCCTCTAATAAAATCATTGATTTTATTGCCCTCAAAGCACGCAAACGATCTGCATCTTTAGCGCGCATGGCATCTTTTATGCCGTTTTCAATGGTTAATTTTAATGCCATAAGATTTTAATTTTGAAAATGGGCCTTCACCCCGTCTATAAACTCTCTGTTGTTACTTAATCTTGGAACCTTGTGTTGGCCACCTAATTTTCCCCTAGCTCTCATCCAAGCATAAAATGTTCCTTTAGGGGCAGCGAGTACCTGCGGGAGTTCTAAAACTAAATCATATGAACGTTTTGCGTCATAATCCGAGTTTACTTCACGAAGTGTTCGGTCCAAAATTTCCACAAAGATACGTAAATCTTTTGGGGCTTTTGAGAACTCTACGACCCATTCATGGCTGCCCTTTTTACCTCCTTCCATATAGGCGGGTGCTGCCGTATAATCTTTTATTTCTGAATTTGTCTGAATACAGGCAACGGAGATTGCTTTTTCGGCATTTTCTATGATTAACTCCTCGCCAAATGCATTAATAAAATGCTTTGTTCGTCCAGAAATTTTAATCCGATAAGGTAAAATGGAGGTGAATTTAACGGTATCGCCAATTTTATATCTCCAAAGTCCCGAATTCGTAGTAATCAACACTGCATAATTTACGCCCAAAACAACTTGATCCAGTGAAACTACCCGATCTACTTCTTCCCCATGCGCCCCGATGGGAATAAATTCATAAAAAATGCCATAATCAAGCATCAGTAGCATCTCATCGGGCAAACTCAAATCGTCTTGAATAGCAAAAAAGCCTTCTGAGGCGTTGTAAATTTCTAAAAATCGTACCTCTGAACTTGGGAAAACTAAATTCTGAAACATCTCTCGGTAAGGACCAAAAGCCACCGCACCATGTACCAAAAATTCAAAATTTGGCCACACCTCTAAAATTGATTTTTTGCCCGTTATCTCCAATATTTTTTCAATGAGCACTAAAGTCCAAGTGGGTACTCCCAAAATACTGGTCACATTTTCCTTAGATGTTTCAATCGCCATTTTTTCAATTTTTTGATCCCAATCATCCATCAGCGCCACATCAAGCGATGGAGTACGAATAATTTGGGCCCAAATAGGCAAATTTTTCATCACAACTGCTGAAACGTCGCCCAAAAGAAGACTTGAATTCAAAGGATTATTGGACAAACTGCCGCCAATGGACAAACCTTTCCCCTCAAAAATTCTAGTTTCAGGTTTGTTGTTGATCAACAAAGTGATCATATCTTTTCCGCCCATCATGTGGCAGTTTTCTAATGACTCCTTTGACACTGGGATAAATTTACTTCGTGCATTTGTCGTGCCTGAAGACTTAGAAAACCATGAAATCGGGCTTGACCAAAGTACATTTTGCTCTCCATGCATCATTCGATCAATGTAGGGAAATATCTCCTCATAGGTTGATATAGGAACTTTTGCCTTAAATTGTTCGTAATTTCCTATTTCAGAATACCCATACTTCTTCCCCCATTCCGTATTTCGACCCGAAAATATCAGTTCATCCAGACTTGTATGTTGAAGCTCCAGTGGATTTTTAAAATGCTCCTCTATTCGAGGCATTCGCCTTTTCATCAACCACAATAAAGTCTCATTAAATAAGGACATTTCAAAGATTTTTTAGCGTGCGGCTAGGGTAATCTGTAATGATCTCATCTACGCCCAATTGTATCATCGCCTTCACATCCCTAAGTTCATTAACTGTCCATGGGATCACTTTCATGCCTTTTGAATGGCAATCGTTTACGATATCCTTCGTCAATGAAGTGAAGTTGGGACTATAAATTGTAGGCGTAAAACCTAAATCGGAACAAGTGCTCTCAGGCCCTTTCCTTGTCACTAAAGCCGATAAGTCGACTCGGGAGAAATGGCCCGATTGGATCGATTTATTCCAGTATTTTAACACATTAAAATCAAAACTTTGTAAAATGATACATTCTGGACGGACATGTTTGGCCATGACGGCCCATACTTTTTCCGAAAACTCGTCCACGGTAGCCGGTTGGGATACCCCATATTCCTTCGGGTCTGATTTGATTTCTATGTTGTAATATATTTTTTTGCCTGTTTTTTTTCGAAAACCTTCGGCCAATTGGAATACCTCCTCCAGCAAGGGTTTATAGGCAAATACTTTTTTTTGTTCGGGGAATAGCGAGTTTCCACGTGAGCCTACATCAAACTTCCTAACCTCACTATAACTCATTTTAAACACATTAAGTACATTTTCTTCCGATTTTAGAACGGGCGTTCCATCCGGTTTTATGGCATATAATGAATTCATATAGGGCTCATGCGACACAAGTACTTGGCCGTCCGCAGAAATACAAACGTCCATTTCGAGAACCGTAACTCCCGCTTCCAAAGCATGCTGAAAAGCAGGCAATGTATTTTCAGGAAACTCGCCTCGGCAACCTCTATGTCCTTGAATAATTGGCTTTTGTGCCATTAGCGTAATTTGACTTAGTAAAACTAAAATACTGACGATTAATTTCATCGATGAGAATTTTCATTTAATTTTTTCTTATCCTTCATGATTTCATTGACCCGCTCATATAATTCGATAAAATCTTTCGGCTCCCTCACATACGAATTAAAACTTTTCACAAAGGAGGCAGAATCAATGGCATGTTTTTTAAATGTCTCCTTTTCCAATTGATGGTAAAGTAACAAATTCGTATCGGCACTAATGATCTCCATTCTACTAATATTAACTTCATCTAAGTGAATATCGACCAAAATTTGAGCCATTTTTTCTTGATCCAAGCGATTTCGATTCCGATCATTTTGACAGGAAAGGACAAGGAATACTAGGACGGCAAAAAGGTATTTCATGAGCCAAATTTACATACAAATTAGAAAGCTTTTATGGGATTTCGCATAGATTGCTCAAAAAATAGGTAATTTAGCAAGCATATACCCAATAAATCACTCATTTAGAAATGGATATCCGTGCATTTCTTTCCCATATTGTACAGCTGGACATTCGCATCAGAAAAGCGATTAATACACAAATGCACGGAAATTTCTCCTCTGTATTCAAGGGATCTGGCTTAGAATTTAGTGATTTGCGGCAATATCAATATGGTGACGATGTTCGGCATATCGATTGGAATTCAACGGCAAAGGGACACGGTACTTTTATCAAACTATTTAAAGAAGAAAAAGAGCAAACCGTTTTTTTCTTATTGGACGTCAGCGCATCTCAAAACATTAGAAATGGGGACGATTCAAAACTGAAAACACTTAAAGAAGTAGCTGGGGTTCTGACATTTTCTGCGATGCAAGAAGCTGGAAATATAGGCCTATGCTGTTATTCAGATAAAAATGAAAAATTTATAGCCCCGGGCGCAGGTAAAAAACACGGCTATCAAGTCATCAATGAATTGTTCAAATTAATTCCAGAAAACACCGGAACAGATTTGAAACAAGCGTTAAAATTTACACTTCAAGTCTTAAAAAGAAAAAGTCTCATCTTTGTATTATCTGATTTTATCGACGATGACTACCACGACTTATTGCGTGCCATGTCAAAAAAACACGATTTAGTTATCATTCAAATAAACTCTGATGTAGAATTAAAGTTGCCCGCCATGGGAATTATCCCTATTTATGATCCAGAGAAAAGAAAAACCACGTGGGTGAATACGTCAACTAAATCCTTTAAAACTTTATTGGCCCATGAAATTCAAGCGAATGCTCAAGACCTAAACGACCTATGCAAGCAATGGCAAGCCAATTATATTCAAATAAAAGCAGGAGGTGATTTTGTACCTAGTCTGATTAAACTTTTCAGAATTAGAAAATAATGCAAGAGAAGCCCATTCAAATTTATGGTTCATTTATTGAGGATTCAGCCACAATTGGCCAACCAGTTCATTATGTTCTAAAAGTACTTCATTCAAAAAATCAAGAACTTTTTTTTCCTGGAAATAACAAAAAATTTGGCCATTTTGAACCGATAAAAAAAGAATATTTCTCCACTCAAACATCCGAAAAAGGTAGTTTAGATTCGGCAATCTATACGTTCAAATTTTTTGATATCGCAGATTTCCAAACGCTTAGTTTGCCCATTTACCTAATTAATGCATCGGATTGCACACAAATTTATCCAAAAGCCGACACCATATTTCTGAAAAGATTACTGCCCCACCCAGAATTGATCAATGTAGATACGATGATCAACAACGTAGAAATTCCGCTAATTAAACCAAAAACAAATATTAAAAATGTGTTTATTGGCGGGATAGAAATTCTACTACTTTCCGGCATTATCTATTGGGTGTTTGGAGCCAATATTAGTAGAACATACCGATATTATAAACTTTGGAGAAAAAACATTGAATTTAGGCGGGCTTTCCAGCGGCAATCAAGATCGATCTCCCAAGATCCAAAAGGTATCCAAAGGCTTGAAAATGCGACCCTCGTATGGAAAAAATATATTGAGAAATTAACGAAAACTCCTTTTTCAACTTTCACGACTACCGAGATGGTTGATAATTTAAAGGATAAGCGACTTGCAAAAGCATTAAAAGCCATTGATTCTGCTATTTATGGCGGCAACTTTTCAGAAAAGACCATGGAATCTGTGAACATCATGGTAGAAATTGCCAACGCAGCCTACCAAACTGAGCGAAGAAAAATCAAACTTGAGCGAAAGAAAAAATGAAATTTGACCTTTATTATTCTTGGCTGAAACTAAAAACAATCTTAACCTATGATTGGGAAAACCCCTATTTTCTATATTTGATTCCTTTGCCTTTAGTCATTATCCTAATTTCATTCTTTATTAATAGGAGAAAAAAATCAACCATATCATTATCTTTTTCCACTCCTATGGAACAAAACAAATGGGTCCGGCTGATTAGCTTCATTCCTAAAACCATCGAATCCCTTTGTCTATTATGCGTTATTTTAGCCATTGCGAGCCCATTTAAAAAAATTATCAAAACAGAAATCAAGCAAGGAGGAGTAGAAATGGTCATGGCACTCGATTTGTCAAGTTCCATGCTAACCCAAGATGTTTCTCCTTCGCGCCTTGAAGTCGCTAAAAAACTGGCTATTTCATTCGCCAAAAACAGAAGCCAAGACCAAATATCTCTTGTCGCATTCGCTGGATCACCCTATTTGGCTAGTCCGTTAACGAGTGACCTAACCTATATAACCAAGGCTCTTTCCTTATTAGAATCAAGGCAAATAAAAGCGGAAGGCACCGCATTAGGCGATGCATTAGGAATGTCCATTAATCAAATTAGAGATGAAAAAAATCCCAAAAAGGTCGTTATCGTCATCAGTGATGGAAATAATACAACCGGGAATTTAGACCCTATTACGGCGGCTAGTTTAGCAAAGTCCTTTGGAATCAAAGTTTATACCATCGCCGTGGGAAGCAATAAACCATCCCTGGATCCTGTCGACGAATCTACTTTACGTTTAATGGCCGAAAAATCGAATGGCCAATTTTACAGAGCCACTGATACAAAAACGCTAAGCTCCATCTTTAAAGAGATTTATTTTCTAGAAAAATCACGCAGCTTGCAAGTGAGCACTGAAATACATGAGGATGTAAAACCCATTTTCATTAAACTCGCCTTCTTGTTTTTTTGCGTCAGTATTATGCTCAAATTAACACCGATTTCAAATATTTTAGAAGACTAATATGGTTCTATTTCCAAACGCTAAAATAAATTTGGGTTTATTCATTACGAAAAAAAGAGTGGATGGCTTTCATGAGTTAGAAACATGTTTTTTCCATATTCCATGGTCTGATGTTTTAGAAATTACTCCAGCATTAGCTTTCAAATTTAGCTCAAGCGGCTTGCCTATTTCCGGCGAGATACAAGATAATTTGTGTTATAAAGCCTTTCTAGCGTTATCTGAGGACTTTAAAATTCCAAATGTTCATATACACCTACATAAAATCATCCCGATGGGAGCAGGATTGGGTGGCGGGTCTTCAGATGCCGCATTTACCTTAATGGGCCTTAGAGATTTATTTGAATTACCCCTGACAAATCAGGAGCTACTTCCATATGCGCAAAAATTAGGAAGTGACTGTGCTTTTTTTCTATTCAAACAGGCACAATTTGGGACTGGGAAAGGAGATGAGCTGACGCCTATTCCAACTAGTCTTAGTGGATTATATGCGATCATTTTATACCCAAATTTTGGCATATCAACACAAAAAGCTTATGCAGGAATTCAGCCAAATCCTGCGCCTGGGTTCCTGCCAGATTTAATAAAATCGCCCATGTCTACTTGGAAGAACACGGTAAAAAATGATTTCGAGAATACGTTATTTGTGGAATATCCATTGCTCGCTGAAATGAAGCAAGACATGTACGATCTAGGGGCCGTATATGCCGCGATGAGTGGATCAGGATCGACTATTTTTGGTCTATTTAAAAATGAAGTTAGCCCAAAAGACACATGGGCCAACCACGCTAAGTGGGAAGGATTTATCCCTTAATCTTTCGCAAAAATTGCTTCTAAAGCAGATGCGCCACTGATGACTAATTTGCCTGAAGGCAAATTAACAAGCGGCTTAATGCCTACTAAATCCTTTGTAGAACTTAGAATTTCTACTGGGATTTGATTTATGATTCCCGTTGAGCCCTCCATATAAATAAATCCAGCCTTCCCTACACGAGCCAATGCAGCCTGCGGAACAGCGGATACGGATTTAGAGCCTACCGTAATTTTTGCACTAATAAACTGGCCCACAGTAAATAATTTTTCATCTGCTATTTTCTCGAAATGACCATGAACAGAAGTGGTCCTAGTCTCCAAATTAACTTGCTGGCCAATCAAAAATATTTTAGCTTTTGCACTTATCCCTTCTGATTCCACCAGAATCGTTTGGCCTAATTTCAACTTAGATAAGTCTCTTTCAAATACTTTTATTTCAACATGCTTATCCACTGTACCCACAATTTTTACCAGGATATCCGCGGGGGTTACATATTTACCAATCGCTAAATATTGTTCATCAATATAGCCATCGATGGGCGATTTGACAGCTAATACCGCATTCATATTGCCCTTAGCCAATGCTTTCATATCACATCCAATCACCTCAAGTTTCAAACTCAAGGCTTTGACCTGAGTCTGCAAATTAACCTGATCCACCTCTGCTTGTTGGAGCTTTTTCTTAGATCCCACTTCTTCATTACTTAATACTTGTTGGCGTGATTTTTCCACATTAGACAAACCTAAAGCACTAACAGCCTGCAGGTATTCTTGCTGCATTTGAATATAATCTAAGCTATTAATGGTCGCTAATACTTGGCCCTTACTCACCTTTTTACCCGGTAAAAGTTCAAAGGTAGACCTAACATATCCGGCAATAGGAAGAGAAACTGAGGCGATGGACACAGGCGGCACGTCCACTAATCCGGCACATTTAACCTCTTCCCCCATCTCATGTTGGATAATTTCCCCTAGATTAATTCCTGCGTTTTGTTTTTGCTCAGCGGTCAATTTAATCTCCTGCGCAGCTGTTGAAGCAGGTTTATTTATGGATTCATTTTTCTTTGAATCACATGAGGCTAATATGATGAGCCCCCATACTATTATTTTTATATGCTTATTCATTGCCTAATATTGTTTCGATTTGAATGACTGTTTGGTTATATGCCAAAACCTCTTGTAAATATTGTTCTCTTATTTGCCATGCTTGTTGGGCATTTTGCAACATTTCCACATACTCAATTTCACCCGCTTTATAGCTTTTGAGTGCTGTAGATTCCAACCAAATTGCCTGAGGCAAAGCGGTTTCTTGGAAATAAGTAAGGGAGTTTACATACTTATTTAATTGGGCCAAATAGGAAGTATACTCCCTAGATAATTGATCTAAATTTTGATCTTTCTGACTTTCAAAAACTTGAACTTGTTTCTCTGAGGCCGCAACTCTTGCCTTTTGGCCTTTGGAAAAAATGGGTATTCCGATACCTGCCTGTACATAATTTTGGCCACCAAAATTTTCAATGCTTTGAGATACCACACCGAAGCGCAAATCGGGTTTTAATTTTTCGCGCTCCACTTGCACTTGTAATTTGCTTGCGTCAATTTGTTGGTCGATCAATTGCATTTGAGGATTGTTGGCAACCTCCTTGGCCAAAAATTTAGCTTCTCGATTCAGCTTCTCAACCGCACTGATTTCAAATGCTTGTGGATAATTAGTCCAGTAAGCCAAGTTTTGAAGACTAATTTTCATGTCAGATTCCAATGCGATTCGTTTCTGCTGAAACTCGCGCAACCGTGATTCCGCAGCGACCAATTCCAATCGGTTTGTTTCCCCCTCTTTAAATTTTAAGGCCGCCGCTTTTTTCATTTGCGCATAAATACTATCCTGCTTTTGAAGAAACTCGTGGTTTTTTTGTTGGACCATCAACAAATAATAATACCATTTTACGGACGATGCGACTAAGTTTTGAGTGATTTTGAGTCTTTTTTCAGCCACCATTTTTTGAGAGCTGAGCGATTTAACCTGGGCCTTCAATAAACTGGGCCAAGGAATATTTTGGTTGGCTATAATGGTATAATCTTGGCTAAAATAAGTCTGTGTTTTCCCATATTGAAAGTCTACAGATCCCTTTGGAAGTTCTCGGCCAGTCCCTATAAAAGCCTCCGCGGCTTGTACCTCCATGTTTCCAGTAGTAATTAATTTATTGTTTTTCAGGGCATGATCAAGGCAGTTTTGGAGGCTCAATTTTGTTGGATTTTGAGCCACCATACTAAAACTAAAGCAAAGTAATAATGCAATGAGCCCTATTGACTTTTCCTTTAATTTTCTTTCTTTTCTTGTCATAATAATCGAATATACTACAGGAATGACCACCAAAGTTAAAAAGGTAGCCGTAATTAAACCTCCAATGACGACAGTAGCTAGTGGCCTTTGAACTTCAGCACCTGGCGACTGACTCAGGGCCATCGGCAGAAATCCTAAAGAGGCAACGGAGGCCGTCAAAATCACAGGTCGAAAACGTAGTTCTAGGCCTTTGGCCAATCGCTCTTTGACACTTAAACCTTCATTTGCGAGCGTTTTAAAGTAGGAAAGTAGTACAATTCCATTCAGTACGGCCACTCCAAAGAGTGCGATAAATCCGATACCAGCCGAAACAGAAAATGGCATATCACGTATCCAAAGTGCCCAAATTCCTCCTATCGCAGAAAGCGGTATGGCCAAATAAATGATGGATGCTTCCAGAAAGGATTGAAATGTAAAAAAGAGCAAGATGAAAATAAGGGCCAATGCGATGGGAACTACCAGAGAAAGTCGGGATTTCGCAGC
>CAMARL010000031.1 GCA_945860325.1 Spirosoma fluviale
GTTAAACATTTACTCATAGATTGGCGGTGGGGCGAAACATATTTTGCAGAGAAGTTGCTTGATTTTGATTTTTCGGCCAATAATGGCGGTTGGCAATGGGCAGCTGGCTCTGGTTGTGATGCGGCACCTTATTTTAGGGTATTTAATCCAAGCTTGCAAGCACAAAAATTTGACCCTAAGTTAGGCTATATTAAAAAATGGGTTCCTGAATTACAGGAACTTAGCTATGTAACTCCAATTGTTAATCATGAGTTTGCTAGAAAACGCGTGCTTGAGGTATATAAGAAGGCTTTGGGCAAATAAAATGTTAATAAACTGACTTCCCTTGGACCATATACTTTTCTAAGTCGATACTTAGGAAGCCTATCTTTAGATTGACTTCCATTTTAAAGGGTATTTGATATTTATCTTGACTAATCCATAATCTAATGGCATCTTCATCCTTAAACATATTGTTTTTGGGTAATACCAATGAAGTTCGAATGCATTTCTTAGAGCCAAATTTTCCGTCTACATTCTCAAATCCCTTGACAATAAATAATATGTCATAAATGATCCCGTCAAACAGTATTTTTGCACTTAATGACTCACCCACTTTCATTTGGGTTAAATTTTTATCTCTTAAAAAGAAATATCCCCCTATGATGTCCATCATGCCTTTTGAAATAGGAAGGGTTTTGTTTACTGGTGTATTTTGGGGAGAATAAATTTTTGCTAATCCTTGGCTTTGGTCAAAAGTAACGATTTCGTTTTTTTTATATCGCCCTTCTATTTTTTTCATTTCTGTTTTTAATGGCAATCTGGTTTCTATGGCTAGGTTGGCTGACCAATAATCAACGACTGGACTAAATACATTTAATATACCAATTGTTTTCCCTTCAATTTCTATTTTTCTAGTGGGGGTGGATTGCATAAAAATCACATTAGGAGAGCTTTTTACGGTAGCGCTTGCTGCATTAATGAATCCTAAGTGAATCCGATAGTCTAATAATTCAGTTTGATCCAAAAACGATAAATCTTGCGCAAAAGTACCTTTGGCAATGATCAGCAAACTGATGAAAAATAAGTTAATTTTTGCCGAAATAATGTTTTTTAACACGTTAAAAGAGTATTTTTAAATTGAAATTTTTTATCCACTTAGTTTATCTTAAAAATTGATTAATTATTAATGCGTATTTCCTATTTTTGTTAAAGCGTATTGAAAGATACAATTTCAAAAAAGAACATTCAAAATTATCAATAAATAAATATGGCAAAACAATCAGGCGATGCACAACGCCTAGCTTCTGAAAAATTAAAAGCACTTCAAACTACATTAGAAAAATTAGATAAGACTTATGGCAAGGGGACTGTCATGCGATTATCTGATAGCAAGGTGATGGATGTTCCTGTTATTTCAACGGGTTCGTTGGGTCTAGACTTAGCATTAGGGATTGGAGGAATTCCTCGGGGTCGTGTTGTAGAAGTTTATGGACCTGAATCTTCGGGAAAAACTACCTTGACGCTACATTGTATTGCAGAAGCTCAAAAAGCTGGTGGTCTAGCGGCTTTTATCGATGCGGAGCATGCGTTTGATCGCGCCTATGCTGAAAAACTGGGTATTGATACTGAAAATTTATTGATTTCTCAGCCAGATAATGGCGAGCAAGCTTTAGAAATTGCGGAACATTTAATTAGTTCTGGTGCTATTGATATCATAGTGATCGATTCGGTGGCTGCACTTGTTCCTAAAGCAGAGATTGAAGGTGAAATGGGTGATTCTAAAATGGGACTCCAAGCTCGATTGATGTCGCAAGCATTACGTAAATTGACCGGAACTATTAATAAAACGGGTTGTTGCTGCATCTTTATCAATCAGTTGCGTGATAAGATCGGTGTGATGTTTGGAAGTCCAGAAACAACAACGGGTGGAAATGCCCTTAAGTTTTATGCTTCAGTACGATTAGACATTCGTAGAGCGGGTCAAATTAAAGAAAGTGCTGATTCTATTACAGGGAACCGAACTAGAGTAAAAGTTGTGAAAAACAAATTAGCGCCTCCATTTAAAGTGGTTGAATTCGATATTATGTATGGAGAAGGTATTTCAAAAGCCGGTGAAGTATTGGATTTGGGTGTTGACCTAAATGTAATTGATAAATCAGGTTCTTGGTTCTCGTATAATGGCAATCGATTAGGACAGGGTCGTGATGCGGTTAAGGATTTGATTAAGGACAATCCTGAATTAATGGATGAACTAGAAATAAAAATTAAAGAAAAAATTAAGGGCAATGATAATGCCCTGTTAGACAAAAAGCCGGTAATCGAGGTTGAATAAAAACACGGTTATTTTATTATTTAAAAAGGGAGTCAATTTTTTGACTCCCTTTTTGTTTTAATTAGAACTTAAGTTAAATCGATTAAACAACTTTCTAACCGTTTTCTCTACTGATTTATCAGTTTCCATGGCCTCAGAGATAGACTGAACTGCATGAATGACTGTGCTATGGTCTCTTCCTCCAAAATGATATCCAATCGATTTCAAAGGCAGGTTAGTTAATTCTTTAAGCATGTACATGGCCACTTGCCTAGGAAATACATTTTCTTTTTTTCGACATTTTCCTTGTAATGTTTGTAGGTCCACATCAAAATGAAGGGTCACTACGTCTAGTATATTGTCAACACTTAATTCTTTTTCCTGATCATTTACGATACTCTTTAGTGTGGTTTTGGCTAACTCAATATCAATTTCTTTACGAGTCAATGAAGCCTGCGCCATTAACGAAATGATTACTCCTTCTAATTCCCTTACGTTCGTCTGAATGGAATTAGCTAAATACTCTAAAACATCAATATTGATCTGAATTCCATCATCTTGAAGTTTTTTCTGAATAATGGCTATACGTGTTTCAAAATCTGGTTGCTGTAAATCAGCTGTTAATCCCCATTTAAATCGACTAAGTAAACGATCTTCCATTCCAGCTAAATCTCTAGGTGCTCGGTCAGAAGAAAGTATGATTTGTTTTCCTGATTGATGTAAATGATTGAAAATATTGAAAAAAGTTTCCTGTGTTTTTTCTTTTCCAGAAAGGAATTGAACGTCATCTATAATTAATACGTCAACTTGCAAGTAAAAATTGGTAAAGGTTTCAATCGAGTTGTTTCTAATCGCATTAACAAATTGATTTGTGAACTTTTCCGTTGACACATACAGAACAAATTTTTCAGGGTATTGATCTTTAATTTGATTGCCAATGGCTTGGATTAAATGTGTTTTACCTAAACCCACACCACCATAAATCATTAATGGATTAAAAGAAGTTAAACCAGGCTTGTTCGATACAGCCATTCCTGCTGCTCTGCCAAGTCGATTGCAGTCTCCTTCAATAAACTTATCAAATGTATATTTAGGTATTAAATACGAGTCAAGTTCTAAAGAATCTAAATCCTTAAATTGGAAAGGGTTTTTAGCGACCGAAGGTTGATTATTAGAATACTTATCAGAATAAGAATTATATGAATTTTGATTTGAATGGTTGGTCGGTAAATTAAAGGCAATAGGAGGATTCTTACGATCTCCTTTGTCAATAACAACGGAATATTCTAACATTCCATTTTTACCTATCACAAGGTCAATCGCTTTTCTAAAAATGGATACATAATTTTCTTCTAGCCATTCATAAAAAAATTGTGAAGGAACTTCTAGTGTAAGTGTATTATTTGAGAATTTTAAAGGAACAATGGGAGTGAACCACGTATTGAAATTATGCTCTGATATATCTTCTCTGATAATCATTAAGCACTTATTCCACAATTCGTTAACTCCCTTTTGCATTTTTGTTCTAATAATGGGAAATATGAGTCAATAAAATATTAATTGATAAAACCCTTAAGAGGTATTATCTCACGTAAATTTTTATAAAATGATTTTAAGGCTTTTACTAAAATAATGTAAAATTATTTTTAGTGGGGTGACAAAAATAGTAAAATTCGGGGTTCTTACAAATTTGAAAAACAAATAAATATGAGTTATTTTTATAAAAAAAAACGTTAAAAATTTGGAAATAAAAATTGTTCAATTTTTATAGCCTTTAATCGTGTTTTAACTTGAAAAAGTTAAATAAAAAAAATATAAATTTTTTTGAATAAAAAACGTATTTATTTATGAGATTTTTGATTATATTTTTTATAACTAATTGATTTTAAATTAGTTATAAAAAAAATAAAAATTTATTGCACTAATTTACGACGACTAAACTTTTTGGAATAATATTTATTTTAACCTTTGTGTCTTTTGAAATTAAGGATTCCCCATCTATGTGATAACATATTCCTTTTTTGATTGAAAACTCGAAAATATCGAGTGATTTTGTTACTACTTTAGGGTGCGATTGAATAGTTTTTAAAAATAGTCTGATTCCAAGTTGGGCTTTTTCAATAATATGCAATGGACTTACCTTAACAACTTCAAATAGAGCATCTTGAATATTAGATAACGGTGATATATATGCGTTATTGCCAAATTGATTTGCATTTGCGATGCTAAGGGAAAATATATATTCGATATGATTGTTTATTTCAATTTGAACAGGAACATATGTTAAGGATGATCGAAGGGTGGATTTTATGTAATTCAAAAAACCTCGATGTTGGGTCTTTGAAAAAGCCTCTGCCACATAAGCGTCAAAACCTATTCCTGCGGTGCAAAAAAATGGTTTTTGATTCCATGTTAAACTATCTATTGACCTATTTTCACCATGTAAAGCCTTGTTTAAAGCTGATTTGAAATCCATAGGGATATTCAAATGCCTAGCAAGTCCATTTCCGGACCCAATGGGGATAATTCCTAATGGCATTTTTGTATGGATTAACTCAGATGCCACTTCATTAATAGTTCCATCTCCCCCTACGACGATAATTTTAGTAGCTTGTTGGCTGATTGCGTATTTCGCTAATTCTCCACCATGACCAGAGTATTCTGTAAAATGTAGACTTGAATTTTCAATTTTATTCAATTTTTGAATCAATTGAGCTTTGCTTGACGTACTTTTGCTACCTGATTTTATATTTATAATAAAGAATATCATACGTTATTTTTCAGGCCGTAAAGTTAACATTAAATAATTCGATATGTATCAAATAGGAGATGCTCATGAAATTGATTTTTCTTTTACTCAGGATGAAGTAAACGAATTTTGTAAAATATCTGGTGATTTTAACCCTTTGCATTGGGATGAAGTCTATGCGTCAACAACCCAGTTTAAGCAACCTATTATTCACGGGGCTTTAATTGCTAGTATCTTTTCTAGAGTTATGGGGATGGAATTCCCTGGACAGGGAAGTGTGTATTTAAAACAAATTACTGAGTTTAAAAGACCTTTGTTTGTAGGAATCACGTATACAGCAAAGTTTCAAATAGAATCCATTAATTCTGAAAAGCATATCGCAGAAGTTAAAACACAAGTATACGAACGTGAACGTGGCAAATTGATGGTTGACGGCATGGCTACAGCCTTACATTTGGAAAAATTTTAATAAAAAAAAAGCCTGAAATTTCTTTCAGGCTTTTTTTTTAATTTGATAAATTACTTAGAAGCGTTCTTTTGGTTTTGAACCTCAGTACGAATTTCTTGTGATAAAGTTTTTAATTGTTGAAGACCACCTCTAACGCGTGTTCCTGCTGCTTGATTTCCTTTATCATAGAATTTCTCGAAATCCGATTCTAATGATAATACTAGATCCTTCACTTGTGCAAATCTGCTCATAATAATAATTTTTAGGTTGTAAAATATTTAGATTGTCTTTATAGCCTGTTTTAAAGGCCTTTATAATACGAAATTTAGACAAATTTTTAATTCTCGCAAATTTTTCCTACTAAAAATCACAAAAAAAAATGAAAAAAGTCAAAAAACTTTGATTTTAGTCTCTATTTCTTATTTATTTGGAATAAAAGCCCTCTTTAAGTTGCTTTTGAACTTTAGCAAAACACTCTGTTGTGTAACGTATATCCTCTAGCGTATGTGAGGATGTTGGTATGATCCTTAACATGATCTGTCCCTTCGGAACTACTGGATAAACAACTATGCTACAAAAAATTCCCATATTTTCTCTAAGGTCACGAACGAGTTTAGTTACGGCTTCAATGTCATAATCACCATGTAAAAATACGGGAGTTACTGGAGATTGTGTTTCGCCAATATCGAATCCTTTTTCTCTTAAGCCTTCTTGAAGCGCTTTTACATTCGCCCATAATTTTTCTCGTAATTCAGGATGCTTTTTTATTAATTCAAGTCGCTTCATTCCTCCAATAACAAAAGGCATTGGCAATGCTTTTGCATAGGTTTGCGACCTCATATTATATTTTAAATACATAATGATATCTTTTGGCGCTGCTACAAATGCTCCAATCGCTGCCATGGATTTCGCGAAAGTTGAAAAATATAGGTCAATTCCCTCAGTACAATTTAAAAATTCACCTACTCCACGTCCATTTTCTCCCATAGTTCCAAATCCATGCGCATCATCTACTAACAATCTGAAATTAAAATCCTTTTTCATTTCGACGATTTTATCCAGCGCGCCCACTTTTCCCGACATTCCGAAGACTCCTTCCGTAATAACAAGTATTCCTCCCCCTGTTTCCTCAGTTCGCTTTTTTGCACGCTCTAAATTCGTTCTTAAAGAATCCATGTCGTTGTGATTAAACTTATAATAGGCACCCATTTTTGCTTTATGCAAACGAATACCATCGATCAAGCAAGCATGTGATTCTGCATCGTATACAATAATATCGCGATGATCTACCATACATTCTACAAGCGACATCACTCCTTGATACCCATAATTAAGTAGGAAGCAGTCTTCCTTACCTACAAACTCAGCTAATTGCCTCTCAAATTCCTCGTGTTCATTGGTATTACCAGACATCATTCTAGATCCCATAGGGTATGCTAGGCCGTATTTAGCTGCAGCATCAGCATCTGCTTTTCTTACTTCAGGGTGATTGGCAAGTCCTAAATAGTTATTCAAAGACCAATTTAACATCTCCTTTCCCATGAAAGTCATTCTTGGGCCTAATTCGCCTGTTAATTTTGGGAAAGAAAAATAATGATGTGAATAATGTGCATGAGCGCCTATTGGCCCCATATTTTTTACTACTTTTTCGAAAATATCCACTTTATTAATTCGTTTTAATTAAATAATCTTGTATTAATTACAAAGTTAAATTTATTTTTTAAACCCTCTTATATTTAATACGTTCATTAGCTATTTTTCTGTTAATTTCGTGAAAATATTCACAAGTTTACGATATGAAATTTAATTTATTTATTTTTTTATGTGCCTTGATTACTTCCAATGCACTTTATTCCCAAAGTACGATTAAACCCTTAGTCGAATCTAAAAAAGGAATGGTGGTTACTACACATCCTTTAGCTACAGAAATCGGACTGTCCATTTTGAAAAAGGGAGGGAACGCCATTGACGCTGCCATTGCCGTAAATTTTGCTTTAGCGGTTTGTCATCCATCTGCTGGAAATATTGGTGGAGGTGGTTTTTTGGTCTATCGTAATGCCAAAGGAAAAGTTTTTGCTTTAGATTATAGGGAAAAAGCTCCTTTAGCAAGCTCAAAAGATATGTACTTAGATGCATCTGGCAATGTAATTCCTGAAAAAAGTTTAATTGGCGTATTTTCAGTTGGGGTTCCAGGAACTGTGGCAGGGATGGATGAAATGCATCGCAAATTTGGTTCATTGCCTTGGAAAGAACTGATTCAGCCTGCTATCGACATCGCTAGGAATGGTCACTCACTCACCTTTAAAGAAGCTAGAGGCCTAAATACGAATAAGTCCGATTTTATAAAAGAAAATAAAGGGAATTCTTATTTGATTAATCCGAATCATATGGATTGGAAAAAGGATGATATCTTAATGCAGGAAGATTTAGCAAATACTCTGGAACGAATTTTGCGTGATAAATCAAAAGGATTTTATCAAGGGAAAACAGCAGAGCTTATTATAAGTGAAATGAAACGTCTAAATGGCATTATTATACAGAAAGATTTGAATGGCTACAAGCCTGTTTGGCGCAAACCAATCGTTCAATCCTATAAAAATTTCCAAGTAATAGGAATGCCGCCGCCCTCCAGTGGGGGAATAGCTTTGGCCCAATTAATGGGAATGGTGCAGAAATATCCATTGAGTAAATGGGGGGCTAGCTCTGATTCTACGGTTCAATTAATGATCGAGGCTGAAAGAAGAGTATTTGCAGACCGAGCAAAATGGCTAGGGGATCCTGATTTTGTTCAAGTACCCATCGGGCCCTTATTAGATTCTACTTACATTAAAAATAGAATTAGTTCGATCAATTTCGCAAAGGCGTCTTTAAGTTCAGACATTTCTGCAGGTCAATTTACTGGCTATGAAAGTCCTGAAACGACTCACTATTCTATTGTAGACGCTGCAGGTAATGCGGTGTCGATTACAACAACTTTAAATAATTCATTTGGTAGCAAAGTTTTTGTCGGAGGAGCTGGATTTCTTTTAAACGATGAAATGGATGATTTTTCGGCGAAAGCGGGAGCTCCCAATAGTTATGGTTTAGTTGGATCTAAAGCCAATGAAATTCAACCCAAGAAAAGAATGCTTTCAAGTATGACGCCAACCATCATCACTGAAAAGGGTCAATTGAAAATGGTTGTGGGAACTCCAGGGGGCTCTACGATTATTACGACCGTTTTTCAGGTGGTGCTTAATGCATTGGAATTTGGAATGAATATGCAGCAGGCCGTAGAGTATCCTCGTTTTCACCAACAATGGAAACCTGAACAAACTCGGATAGAGCCTAATCGATTATCAACCATTCAAATGGAACGATTAAAACAGAAGGGCTATGAATTTTCTAATTCTACATCTATAGGTCTCGTAGATGGAATTTTAGTAATGCCATCTGGTAAACTTCAGGGAGGTGCCGATTCACGTGGTGATGACACCGCTTTGGGTCTTGATTGATTTATTGAAATAAGGTAGCTACAAAATATGCTGCTGCTGCTGCCGCCGCACCTATTGAGGCAACTTTCAAGGATCCTATCCATGGATTTTGATCCGTTACTTTACTTTTGAAATACCCAAAAATCAATAAGGCCAACAATGTTATTTCTGCCGAATATAAGAGACCAGACTTGGGATCATCTACATAAAAATAGGGTACAAGGGGGACAAATCCCCCCACTATATATGAAATACCTATAGTCAGTGCCGAGTTTCTAGCTCTATTAGGATTTGGTTTTTCTAAGCCTAATTCAAAGCGCATCATAAAATCGACCCATTTGTCCTTATCTTTTGAAATAGCTTCTACGACTATTTCTTGCGCTTCTGGTGTCAAGCCATAGCTTTCAAATACTTCTCTGATTTCTTCTTTTTCCTTCTCAGGAACACGTTCCACTTCTTCATATTCACGCTTTAATTCGGCTTCATAATGCTCCTGTTCCGTTTGTCCAGCCAGATATCCACCTAATCCCATTGCGATAGAACCTGCAACAATCTCTGCTATTCCTGCTGTGGTGACAATGGACGATGAGGCTACTGCACCTGAAAGTCCAGCTGCCAATGCAAAAGGAACAGTTAAGCCATCTGACATGCCAATTACTATGTCAGTGATAAAATCAGAGCTCTTTAAATGCTTTTCATGTAAATGGTGATCAGGTCCGTTCATGTCAATTGTTTATCTGATGCCATGCATCATTTTTTTAAGTGGCCCACTGGCTAAAATATATAATAATATGGATGCTATTCCCGCCATGATGACAAAAAGCATAAAGAAATCATACAGATTTTTTATTTCCATGCCTAAAAAACTTGGAAATTGACCTGATGCGATTGCATTTACTGGTGGCAATAAAGCCCCTAAGGTTCCTGCTAACGCATAACCGGCTGCATTTGCTAAAAACCAAACCCCCATTAACAAAGACGAAAATCGTTTAGGAGCAAGCTTTGCCACTAAAGATAATCCGATAGGGGAAAGGCACAATTCACCCATGGTGTGAAATAAATACATAATGAATAACCAAGCCACGCCAAGTTTCTGCGAACCTAAATCTTTGACTTGAATCGCAATAATAAAGTACCCAAGGGCCAATAACATAAGTCCAATGGCCTGCTTTGCAGGAGAATTAGGCTCGATGCCTCTTTTCTGCATCCATATCCAAAACCAGCTGAACGGAAAGGCCAACAAAATAATAAAAAAAGAATTAGCGTTTTGAACGGAGCTAGGTGGTAGTTCAATTCCGAAGAAATTCAAATCAGTTTGTTGGTCTGCAATAAATGTCAAGGAAGATCCCGCTTGTTCGTAAGCCGACCAAAAGAAGATGACAAAAAAAGAAATAATATACATGACATAAATTCGCTGACGCTCAATGCTCGTCAAAGTTTTGTCTGTCATAATTAAAAATGCTAAACTAATTCCAGCCGAGTAAATGACCGGATAAACCCAGTCTTTGATTGGATTTGCTATTTCTGATAGAAACAACAAATGGAATAGATAGACTAATGAAGTGAATATTAAAAGAGTAATGCCAATCGATTTATTTGTAAAATCTGCTTTATCCGCCTCTTCTTCAGAATCTTGTGCTTTATTGAAATCTGGAGCTAAGCCCACGGCCTGGCCATCCGGTTTTAATAAATATTTGTTTTTCAAAAAATAAAAAGTGATGGTTCCAATCATCATTGCGCAGCCGGTAGCTAAAAAGCCCCATTTAAATGCATCTAGATTTCTTACACCATCTACCTTAACGTCTCCTAACCAGGGGCATATCATCATGCCCAACAATGCACCCGTATTGATCCCCATATAAAAAATCGTAAAAGCAGCATCTAGACGGCTATCACCCTTAGCATATAACTGTCCTACCATCGACGAAATGTTTGGCTTGAAAAATCCATTTCCTAGGATTAAAAATAATAAGCCTGACCACATGAATATGTTAGCGGTTTCCACTCCCTCCATAAATGTACTCGCTGAGCCAAATAGTAATAGTTGGCCTATAGCCATCGTGATACCACCCAAAATAATGCAATTTCGATTTCCTAAATATCGATCTGACACATATCCACCCAACATCGTAGTTAGGTAACTTAACCCTAAAAATCCCCCATAAATGATGGATGCTTCGTTTTGCTTATAGGCAAGGGCATTGACTAAAAATAAAGAAAGTAAGGCACGCATTCCGTAAAAATTGAAGCGCTCCCACATTTCCGTACTATATAGTACATAAAGCCCTTTAGGATGCGAAGAAGTATTTTGATTCATAGGATGCTGATCTATTTTGGCCACAATATAGGTAGATAATTTAGTTTTTATATTTTTTGAATTCCAAATTTAATTTTAAATATTGATTTTATTGAGCTGGAATTTAATCAAAGATGTGAAACCTTTTTTGTAATATTGTCGCTTGGATTAGACAAAAGAAAAATTTAGATTTTTATGGGTAAAATCATAGCAATAGCGAATCAAAAGGGTGGGGTAGGGAAAACAACTACTGCGATTAATTTAGCAGCTAGCCTAGCCGCCTTAGATTTAAAAACATTGCTCATTGACGCTGATCCACAAGCAAACTCAACCTCCGGATTGGGTTTTAATCCGAAAGAAATTTCTCAAAGTATTTACGAATGTATGGTTGGGATTTCATTGGTAAAAGACACTATTCTTCCTACCGAAGTGCCTTTTTTAGATATTATTCCTTCTCATATAGATTTAGTTGGCGCTGAAATTGAAATGATTAATTTGACAAATCGGGAGGGTAAAATGAAAGAAGCTTTAAAGGAAATTAAAGATGACTATGATTTTATTATTATGGATTGCTCTCCTTCCTTGGGATTAATTACTATTAACAGCTTAACGGCTGCTGATTCAGTGATTATTCCCGTCCAATGTGAATATTATGCTTTAGAAGGCTTGGGGAAATTATTAAATACGATTAAGATTATACAAAGTCGATTAAATACGCAATTGCTTATCGAGGGGATTTTATTAACCATGTATGATTTGAGGTTACGTTTATCGAATCAAGTGGTTAATGAGGTGAATTCTCATTTTAAAAATATGGTTTTTGAGACGATTATACCTAGAAATATCCGTTTATCGGAGTCTCCAAGTTATGGGATTCCTGCCATTTTGCATGATGCAGAAAGTAAAGGAGCTATCAGTTATTTAAATCTCGCTAAAGAAATTGTGCGTAAAAATGGGCTTTTATTGGAGATATAATTTTTTAATGTAATGAGTAAACAAGAGTCAAATTTGAAGAAGAGAACTGGATTAGGTAGGGGATTAGGGGCATTATTAGAGGATTCTGATAAGTTACAAGCTAAAGGTTTGCATGCATCTGATTATGCCGGAAGTCTTGATTCTGTTAATTTGATGGAAGAAATTGCGCTAGATTGTATTGAGACTAATCCATTTCAACCTCGTGAACATTTTGAAGTAGAGGCATTAAATGAATTAGCTGAGTCCATACGAGTTCAAGGAATTATTCAACCGATCACGGTTAGAAAAATTGCCCCACGTAAATTCCAATTAATTTCTGGCGAAAGAAGGTTCCAAGCCTCTAAATTAGCGGGTTTGACTCGAATTCCTGCCTATGTCCGGATGGCGGATGATCAGCAAATGATCGAGTTAGCTTTGATTGAAAATATACAAAGGGAAAATTTAAATGCCATTGAGATTGCCCTTTCCTATAAAAGATTAATGGAGGAATGTAATTTAAAGCAGGAGGATTTGGGTGCTCGTGTGGGTAAAAACAGATCTACCGTAACTAATTATATTCGTTTGCTTAAATTACCTGCGCACATTCAAGTCGCGATTCGTGATAATAAGATATCGATGGGGCATGCTCGGTCATTAATCTCATTGGAAAATGCTGAGATTCAAAATACCCTATTTTTAAAAACGATATCAGAAGAATGGTCAGTAAGGAAATTGGAGGACGCTGTTAGGCAATCTTCACATAATGAAGTCAACCCCGTCGATAAGTCAGAGGTTAACGTAGACCAAATGCGCTCATGGCAAGCTAATTTATCTAGTATATTAAAATTACCTGTCAGTTTAAAAATGAATGACGATGGCAAGGGTGAATTGAAGGTATCATTTAAGTCTAAAGAGGAACTTGAAAAGCTGATTTCATTTGTTCAAAAATAGCCTAATGGGTTTTAAAGCATATTTTCAGGTAATTTTGATGAGCCTATTTTTTTCGCTCAATATGCAAGGAAACGTAATAGATACCTTACGTATTAAATCGGATTCTATCTCCGTCCAATTACCCCAAATAAATAAAATAATTCCTAGGGTGAGTACATTGCATTCCTTGATGATTCCTGGTTGGGGGCAAATAAATAATCGGCAATATTGGAAATTGCCCTTGGTGGCCGGTGCATTTATTACTTTAGGCTTGATTGCCAATTTCAATCACGAGCGCTACATGAAATACCGGGATTTTTATTACATCGTTTCACCTCATACGGAAGATCCTTCCTATGTGCCACCGTCCACAGTTGCTGTTCCTTATGAAGATGGGGTGATAAGAGATTTGGATGTCAATCAATTAAAGCGCCTGAATGATGGATTTAGACGAAATAGAGATTATACTTTTATAGGGATTGCGGTGGCCTGGGCATTTAATGTGGTTGATGCCAATGTAAGTGCTCATTTGAAGACTTTTGATGTATCTGATGATATAAGTTTAAAGATTAAACCTAATTTTGAATTTGATCCTATTTCGAAAGGAATGTTTTCTAGTGTATCTTTGACTTTTAATTTTAAAAATCGATTGCGATGAGAATAGTTTTAATTGGTTACGGAAAAATGGGGAAGGAGATTGAGCGCATAGCAATAGACCGTGGGCATCAAATCGTTTCAAAAATAGATATTGAAAATCCGGATGATTTAAACTCTTTAACAAATAAAGAAGTAGATGTGGCCATTGAGTTTTCAAATCCTGTCTCTGCGTTTTCTAATATCATGAAATGTATTGAGAAACAAATTCCTATCGTCTGTGGTACCACGGGTTGGTTAGAAAAAAAAGCCGAAGTGGAAAAAGCGACTCAATCATTTGATTCTACTTTTTTTTACGCGTCTAATTATTCAATAGGAGTTAATTTATTTTTTAAATTGAATAAGCAATTGGCAAAATTAATGCAACCGCATGCTGGATATGATATTTATACCAATGAAATTCATCATATAGAAAAGAAAGACTCGCC
>CAMARL010000032.1 GCA_945860325.1 Spirosoma fluviale
CTTACCGTGTACAGTTCTGCCAAATACAGAATGGTTTCCGTAGCTTTTTGCATATCCTGAATGGAGACCCATTCTTCTTTGCTATGAAAAGCGTGTTCACCGGCAAAGATGTTTGGACAGGGCAAACCCATAAAAGTTAATCTTGAGCCATCTGTCCCTCCACGAATACTCGTCGTTTCTGGAGTTAAGCCGGCTAATTTCATGGCGTCCATCGCTAATGAAATGCACAAAGGATGGTCTTTTAAGATTTCATTCATATTGCGATATTGCTCTGTCTGAATAAAATCCGCTTGGCTATTTGGATAATTTTTTAATACGTTAAAGGTGATTTCTTTGAGTAAACTCCCGTACTCTATTAATTTTAATGTATCAAAATCCCTCAAAATAAAGTCTATTTGAGCTTCTTCGACATGTCCTTGCATGTCAACGGGATGGATAAATCCTTCCATTCTTTCGGTGGTTTCTGGGCTGAGATATTCTTTTGGAAGTTTTGAGATAATGTCAGCAGCTATTTTTATGGCGCTTTCCATTCTGCCTTTGGCAAATCCTGGATGCTGCGAAATACCTTTGATTTTAATGGTAAATCCATCCGCAGAAAATGTTTCATTTTCTAGGTGTCCACGTTTCTCGCCGTCCAACGTATACCCATATACGGCATTTATTTTTTGAATGTCTATGTGGTCCGTTCCTCGGCCTACCTCTTCATCAGGGGTAAAAACGATGGAAATTGGTCCATGTTGGACACTGGGATTTTTTTGCCAAAAAGCCACTGCATCCATGATTTCCGCAACTCCTGCCTTATTATCCGCTCCTAATAAAGTTTTACCACTCGCCGTAATAATGTCATTTCCTATTTGTTCTTGTAAATCTGGATGTTCATTGAGTCGGACGATTACAGAAGGGTCATCGGGTAAAACAATATCTTTTCCTTGATAATTTTGATGTATAATCGGTTTTACCCCCAAGCCAGAGCAATCAGGGGAAGTGTCCATATGAGCACAAAAACAGATGGCTGGGATTTCATCGGATACATTGGATTCAAGGCGTGCATAGACATATCCATATTCATTGGTATGCGCATTCGAAATTCCTAAATCATGTAGCTCCTTGACTAAAAGCAATGCCAAATCTTTTTGTTTTTCAGTGCTTGGGCTAGTCGTAGATTTCGGGTCGGATTGTGTGTCAATTTTAACATATGTCAGAAATCGATCCTTTGAACTAAATGAGTAGGTAGAAATTAGTTGTTGTAAATGCGTCATAGAATCAAATATTTTTGAAATATCTTTAGAAAAAATTGTGTTAATTAAATTAATTTTTGCAGGATTAACAAAGGTACTTAACCTTTCAAAATTACGTATTATCTTAGTGGTTGAAATATTGTTAGCCAAATCATTTTTTGAAACTATAAACCATTCGTCCGTATATCATGTCTCAAATTTCATTTATCAATTTAGAGGGTCAATCATTTGAATTGCCAACATTTTTAGGTTCTGAAAATGAAAAAGCGATCGACATTGCTAAGCTTCGTGATTTATCAGGTTACGTTATGTTTGATCCAGGTTACAAAAACACAGGAGCAACTAAAAGTGCGATTACTTATTTAGATGGTGAGGAGGGGATTTTACGATATAGAGGGTACAGTATTGAAGAATTGGCCGACAAATCTACTTTTTTAGAAGTGGCTTATTTGTTGTTCCATGGCGAATTGCCTACAAAAACTCAATTGGATTCATTTGAAAGTGAAATAAAGCAATACACTATTTCCAATGAGGTTTTGAAAAAGATCGCTGATACGATTCCAAATTCAGTTCATCCCATGAGTGAAATTGCTGGTTTAGTTGGGCTTATGTCCGCTTTTTATTCGACAGAAGAGGTTGGAGATGATGAAAAAAATATGATGCGCTTGATGGCAACATTACCCATCATGGCAACCTGGAATTATAAAAAAGGCTTAGGCCAAGAGGCTAATCAACCGGATACCACGTTGGATTATTGTTCTACATTTTTACGAATGATGTTTGCGAAACCTGGTGATACTTTTAAAGTTGATCCTGTCGTTTCAAAAGCATTGAATAAATTATTAATTCTTCACGCTGATCATGAGCAAAATTGTTCTACCTCAACGGTTCGTTTAGTAGGTTCTTCTCACGCAAATGTATTTGCATCCGTTTCAGCAGGAATCCAAGCACTTTCTGGCCCATTACATGGTGGAGCAAACCAAGAAGTTATCGAGATGTTAGAGGCAATTAAGGCCGATGGAGGAGATACAGATAAGTACATTGCCATGGCCAAGGACAAGGCTTCTGGATTTAGATTGATGGGTTTTGGGCATCGTGTGTATAAAAACTTTGACCCAAGAGCTAAAATTATTAAAAAAGCCGCTGATGATGTTTTAAAAGCATTGGGAGTGAATGATCCTGTTTTATCGATCGCGCAACATTTAGAAGATGCGGCTTTACATGATGAGTATTTTGTAGCAAGAAAATTATATCCTAACGTTGATTTCTATTCTGGAATCATTTACCGAGCCTTAGGGATACCGACCAATATGTTTACTGTTATGTTTGCGATTGGCCGTCTACCCGGTTGGTTAGCTCAGTGGAAAGAATTAAAGACCAATAAAGAGCCTATAGGCCGACCAAGACAAATTTACACCGGATACACTTCGCGTGCGTTTGTCGACATCGCTAACCGATAATTCTTAAAATTTCTTTTTGATAAAGCTCTTTGTAAAAAGAGCTTTTTTTATTCGCTATGACTGAATTTGTCTATGATATCATCCATATTAAAAATTGCAATTCTTTTTTTCGTATTACATCTTCAAATCTTTGATGTTTCAGGCTTTGATAAAAGGCAAACAGGAAATGCCACTTTTTATAGTAATCGATTTTGGGGTGTTAAAACGGCGAATGGGGACGATTATAATCCCTATCTTTTTACTGCAGCGCATCGCTATTTTCCATTTGGATCCTGGGTTGAGGTAACATTCCTAAAAACAAATAAATCGATTATTGTTCGTGTGAATGACCGGGGACCTTATCGACGAGGGGCGATTATTGACCTATCGCTTGCTGCTGCAAAAAAAATTGGATTGGTACCATTTGGTTTTTCAAAAGTGTCTATTAGATTAATTCCTGAGATCGAAATCACTGATTCTTTACGTTCTGCTTGGGTAATTAGGGACTCGACTAACGCTAGCTTACACCCTTTCATTGCTAAAAAAGTTTTCAAAAAGAAAAAGAAACGAGTTAGAAAAAAATCTAGGGTAAAATAATTTCAATCCTTCTATTGGCTTTGCGCTGTTCTATGCTTGCATTTTTAATTTTGGGTTTAGTGTTCCCAAATCCCTTCGTTAAGATCCGAGAAGGTTCAATGCCGTGATTCACAAGAAATGTTTTGACAGATAAGGCTCTTCTTTCCGAGAGTTTTACATTGGCTATCGAATTCCCTACTTCATCTGTATGTCCATGTATTTCAATGTGTTGATGGATATTAGCTGTAAGAAATTCGACTAAATTCTGTAAACTCATCGGGACCTCCATCGGTAATTCAGATTGGTTTATTTTGAATTGAATGTCCTCAAAACTTAATTCAAAAGTTGGTGATGGCTTTAATTGGACTATTTCTGGTTTGGGGGCCAATGGTTTTTTAATCCAACAATAATCTGGGATAATCACGCTATGGATTTGAAGATCTTGGTTTGGATCACCTATTTTTTTGGAGATAAAATACTGATTTTCGATAATTGCTTCAGAGAATCCAGCTTCGTTGGACGGACTATTGATCTCATAAATGGGTACAGATTTAGACCAAATACCTTCATAAAGTAAACTTTGATGAAAATCTAAACCTCCCAATCCTCCATTCTGATTACTTGCAAAAACCAATATGTCTTTGGATTGTATGAAATAGGGCCCTTGTTCATCTTCTGTGGTGTTGATCACTTCTCCCAGGTTTTTGGGTTGGCCCCATTTGCCGTCTTCTTCAATTCGGGAAAGCCAAATATCTCTTTTGCCCTGCCCGCCAGGTCTATCCGATGAAAAAAATAGCATTTTTCCATCGAAACTTAATTGAGGTTGACCTTCCCAATCATGCGAATTTATTTTATACCCTAAGTTTTTTGGCCTAGTCCAGGATCCCTCTTCCCATTGACTTGTATATAAATCGCAACCCCCAAATGAGTTAGGATAATCACAACCTGAGAAAATCATGGTTTTGCCGTCTTTGGAGAGGGTAGGCGTGCCCTCATTATTTTCTTGATTTAGTTCCTCAACGGGCCAAGGAGCTTCAAATTTTTGGCCATTCCATTTTGATACAAATATTTCTTCATCAGAATTAAGGGCTTTCCTGACCGTTAGAAACAGTTCTTTCCGACTAGCCGAATAAGTGGGAAAGTATTGAGTTCGATAAATGTTGAGCTCTTTTACAGGAATGGGGACGATTGGAATACTATCCCCTTCGGATATGAATGAAAATAAAGGGATGATCCAGAGTCCAATCATTTTATGGAATTTGAAGAAACTTGTGGGTTTGTATCGAAATTTTCCAATGAGGATTTGATTTAACAAATTCAACAATGATGGGATTTATTTCTGCTTGCTTTGACCATTCCGGTTGCAAATACAATGCGGCATTTTTAGATATTTTTGGCTCAAATTCTTGAGCCCAAGCAATATCGGATTTATGGAAAATGACAATTTTCAACTCATCTACTTGGTGAAATATCATCGGATTAGCCTCTTTAAATTTTTTGGGTGAGAAGCAAATCCAGTCCCAGATTCCTGTGACATTCTCACAAACCCCAGAAGTTTCTATATGGGTATTAAAACCAGCTTCCTTAAAGGCTTCAGTTAAGGGACCTAAATCATGCATTAATGGTTCTCCGCCTGTAATGACAACCAATCGGCCATGGAATTGCAACGCGTCCTGAACTAAGCTTGCGACCGTTTTTTTAGGGTGGGTATCTACGGGCCATGAATCTTTTACATCACACCAATGACATCCTACATCGCAACCTCCCAACCGAATGAAATAGGCGGCATGTCCTTGAAATTTACCTTCCCCTTGAATCGTGTAAAAAGATTCCATGACGGGATATTCAAAAACATCTCTTTTTACAACTGATTTTATATCTTTGGTATTGAATTCCATTTTAACTTTTAAATTCGTAGTAAAATTAAGAGTTGATTTGTAATTTAACTAATTAGAAATCGTTCTAACGTTTAGAATCATTTTTTTTAAATAGAATATTTCCCATCATGCAAGCATTTCGTTTCTTTTCAATTCTCATCTCTTGCCTACTTTTATGGGCCGGAATGAGTAGTTGTTGGTCCGCTAGGTGTCCAAGAGAAACTTGCCGAGTGCGTGTTGAACATAGGCATGGTGAATCATATTTTAGACCTAGGGAAGCATTCTCTTGGATGTGGACACCCCGATATAAGCATGTAAGAACACCTAATTATGCTTTAATGGGTGCGCCAGGCGCACAAAAGAAAAAGGTTTGGTATCGTTTCCTTAGTCGTAATCCTAAAATCACTACCCAAAAACCTCGAAAATAAATGCCAAGAATAATCGTTGGTTCTGGGGTTGTTAATCAAATCCCATTAGATTGGGAGGGTAACTTTATACGTGTTTTAAACGTAATCCAAGAAGCTCAACAATTTCATGTTTCCATTTTATGCTTGCCTGAGCTATGTTTAACAGGTTATGGCTGCGAGGATCAGTTCTATTCCTCATTTACAGAAGAGAAAGCTTGGTCATATTTAACAAAATTAATACCTCATACTTCTGATATTACTGTTTTTGTTGGCCTACCGATTCGTTATTCTGGTAAACTTTATAATGTTTCAGCCTGTATTTCCAACAAAAATTTAATCGCCTTAATTCCTAAACAATATTTAGCTAACGACGGATTACATTATGAGGCTCGTTGGTTTACCCCATGGCCAGCTGCCCAAAGAAATTATCTTGTCAAAGATGGCCTTAAAATTCCTATGGGTGATTATCGGGTCAACATAGGGAAAGGAATTTTACTAGGTGTGGAAATATGCCAAGATGCCTGGGAAGGAGAAAATCGTCCGGCTATCTCGTTGGGCCAACGAGGGGTTTCGTTGATTTGCAATCCGACAGCCTCGCATTTTGCTTTTGGTAAATCACAAATTAGAAAAAAATTAGCCATTGAAGGGGCCAAAATAATTAATGGAGTTTATTTGTTTGCGAATTTATTGGGCAATGAATCTGGTCGAGTGATTTTCGATGGAGATGCTTACATTGCTCAGAATGGCCGAATTATAGCTGAGTCCAATCGTTTTTCATTTGCCGACTCAAACTTAATTTATGGTGCGGTTGACCTTCAAGCAATCTCAAGCCAAGAAGACGATATTATTGAGTCCAAAACAGAGATTTCTGAAACAGATCAACCTGTCACAGAAATGGCAATAAACCCTTGGGAAGATTCTGAATATATTAAAGAAGAGGAATTTGCTCGGGCCATATCATTAGGTCTGTTTGATTACCTACGAAAGTCTAAATCCTTTGGTTATGTGGTTTCCTTATCGGGTGGTGCTGACTCTTCGGCCATTAGTTCGCTTTGTTTTATGGCGATGCGTTTGGCAGAAAAAGAGATCGGATTTCAAGGACTCAAGCAAAAATTAGCCCATATACCTTGGATGAATTCGGTTTCAGACCTGCGTGGATTAATGTCAAAATTGTTGACAACGATCTACCAAGGAACGGTTAATTCCTCCACTGACACGCGTCAATCAGCAAAAGAATTAGCTGAATTTATAGGTTCTACTCACTTTGAAATCGATATTGATGCACTGGTGAAAGGGTATCGAACGTTAATTGAGGGCGCCATTGATCGTACTTTATCTTGGGAGACAGATGATATAACCTTGCAAAACGTGCAGGCTCGCGTAAGAAGTCCAAGCGCTTGGATGTTTGCCAATATTAATAATGCGCTACTTTTAGCTACTTCAAATCGGTCAGAGGCAAGTGTTGGATATGCGACGATGGATGGAGATACTTCGGGATCTATTTCACCTATTGCCGGAATTGATAAAACATTTTTGAGAAAATGGTTGATTTGGGCAGAAATGCACGGCACTGTTGAGTGTGATAAAATGGCAGGTTTACACAGGGTCAACTCCCTTGAGCCGAGTGCTGAGCTTAGGCCATTAGGGAGTCATCAAGTAGATGAGGAGGATTTGATGCCTTATCCATTATTAAATGACTTGGAACGCTTGGCTTTTTATGATCGAAAATCTCCTTCAGCATGTCAGGAACTTATTGTTGAAATGTATCAATCAAAGTTTTCGAAGGATCAATTAATCGAATTTACACATCGTTTTTATCAGCTTTGGGCAAGAAACCAATGGAAGCGGGAGCGTTATGCACCAGGCTTTCATGTAGATGATTACAGTTTAGACCCTAAATCTTGGTTAAGATTTCCCATCTTATCTGCAGGCTTAGAAAAAGATTTACCCGCTTAATTATGCTATTAGTCATCGACATTGGAAATACGGACATCGTATTTGGATTTTATGCTGAGAATACGTGGAAAGCAATTTTACGTACTCCCACGCATCAGCCGTGGAGTCCATTGCGTTTGCAAATGTGGTTAGTGAAGGAATTGAAAGAGAAGGGATTTGATTCCTATCAACCAGATTCCATCTTAATTAGTTCGGTCGTTCCATCGGTGTTACCTCAAATTCAGAAGGGAGTTGATTTTTGGTCAGGTAAAAAATCGATGTGTATGGGCACTGAATTGTATTCGAAATTACCCATTGACGTTATTAGCCCAGATGAAATAGGTTCAGATTTAGTGGCTAATTCTATGTATGCCCATTTAAATTATAAAACCGATGTGCTCATTGTTGACTTTGGTACCGCTTTGACTTTTACTTTGGTGGACGCAAAGGGGAAAATGCAAGGTGTTTCTATTGCCCCAGGATTGCAAACAGCAGTTAAATCTTTGTTTTCACAGACGGCCCAACTACCTGAAGTGCCTCTTGAGATGCCAGAATCGGCCTTGGGCTTTGATACGGTTTCTGCGATTCAATCCGGAATATTATGGGGCTATGTAGGATTAGTGAAGGAAATGATTTTTCAAATCAAAGCAGAGAAAGGTGCTCACATTAAAGTGTTAGCTACGGGAGGATTATCCTCTATTTTAACCCCCTTAGAATCTTCATTTGACGAAGTAAACAAGTTAATAACACTTGAAGGATTAAGGTTAATCGCTTCTTTATAATTTCATTGGCATGACTCCAAAATCACAAGGATATTATTTTCCTCCCGAATGGCATCCTCATGTGGCCACATGGATTACTTTTCCACATAATGATCACTCATGGCAAGCAGAAAAATTGCATGACATATATCCCGAATATTTTCAGTTGATAAAGGCGATTTCGCTAGGGGAAAAAGTCAATATCAATGCTCATGATTTGGCTTTGAAAGAGTTTATTGAGGGCCAATTACCTATATATGGGATACCTACTGATCAAATTAAATGTCACATTCGACCCACGAATGATGCTTGGTGCCGAGATCATGGACCTGCATTTTTAATTCATCAGCATAATGCTTCTCGGATGATTGTGGATTGGGAATATAATGCTTGGGGTGGTAAATATCCCCCATTTGATGATGATAATAAAATCCCTACTCAGATAGCTCAATCTTTAGACTTGCCATTTGCCCAGCCCAAAATCATTATGGAAGGCGGTTCTGTTGAGTTTAATGGAGCGGGAAGTTTATTGACGAGTAGGTCTTGTTTGCTGAATGCCAACAGAAACCCTCATTTAAACCAAGTTCAAATTGAAGAATACCTGATGGAGTATTATGGTGTGGACCAAGTGCTTTGGGTGAGTGATGGGATTGTAGGGGATGACACGGATGGACACATTGACGATACGGTTCGGTTTGTGAATTCAGACACGGTCATAGCCATGGTGGAGCCTAAAAAATCCGATGAAAATCATGCGGTGTTAGCTAAAAATTTATCGGAATTATCACAGATGCGTTTAATTTCTGGTAAGCAGCTTACGATTGTTGAATTACCCATGCCAGATCCTGTCATCATTGATGAATTTAGGGCGCCTGGTTCGTATGCCAATTTTTACATTTCCAATGCAGGGGTTTTAGTGCCTACCTTTGATTGTCCTCAGGATGAAATAGCTTTAGACCTTTTAGCACAATTATTTAGGGATAGACCCGTTATAGGGTTGTCTGCCAAAAAAATTATTTGGGGGCAAGGAAGTTTTCATTGCTTGACCCAACAAGAACCTCAGGGAAATTAATGCATAAATTTATACTACTAATATTTGCTGTGTGCTTGTTCGGGTGCCATTCAGGTAGACGTTTGTCCCCCAATGCAAATGTGGCTATCAAGAAGGTTCAGCTAAAAAGCAAGCAAGTTGATCTACTACTTAAGCCGTTAATCGCGCACGACATTCAGGAAAATTTAACGCTATATGATGAGTTGTTTGTCTCCTATAGTCTGAGTGTGGTGGATCGAGATTCAGTGGTTAAATCGGCTCATGGGACAAGGTATTTAGGTAAAGTTAAAAAAGGGGCTAAAATAAGTTTGGATTCAATACCTAGTTTACGTTTGGATTTTAAAGAAGGACAAAAATTAGGCATACAAATAGCCCTTTGGGAAATCGATGACTATTCAAAGAGTCAAATTTTTTTAAATAAGGTGAGTTCTTACAGTGAAGCACTTCAAATTCCACTGGCATTCGTAGAATGGAGTTCTGCAAGCAATCCTTTAGGGTGGTTTTTGTGGGGTACGAGATTAAGTTCTATGGGATTAGACTTCTTAGCCACTTTGGATCGAGATGATTTATTGGGTATTTCTGAGGTGGTATGGACTTGGGAAGATTTGTCTCTTCAAAACAGACCCAGAATTAAACGCATTCATTGGAAGGGCAAAGATTCATCAATAAATTCTTTTCATTATGAATTTGGGTATGAAATAAAGGTCAAGGATATTGTCAAATAGATCACTTTCTCAATGATTTTTCGTAATTTTATTGGCTTATCTAGGTCAAATAAGACCAAAAGATTTTAATTTTTATGCGTTTAAAAATACGTTTTCTATTTTTATTGTTTTTGGGAGTTGGCTTGTTGCCTAATATTTCTAAGGCTCAATCTGATTTTGTGCTACAAATAGGAAATAAGAAAATCAGTTCATCCCTTTTTGAGAAAGATTACAGGAGATTATTAGAGAGCGATAGCATCAAATCGGGGAATAAGCAAAAGTTTTTGTCGGATTACATTGATTATCAAATCAAGATATTAGCTGCTGAGGAAGCTAAAATTCCTTCATCTCCTGGATTTCAAGATGAATATCAAAGTTTTAGGAAGGAATTAGCCAGTCCTTACTTGATCGATAATGATCAATTGGAGACCTTGGTTAGGGAAGCTTATCAGCGGTCTAAATTTGAGAAGCAGATTTCACAAATTCTCGTGAAATTACCTATAAATCCAAGTGCCGCGGATACCTTGTTGGCCTTTCGCAAAATTGACAACATTCGTAAAAAACTGGTAGCAGGGGAAGATTTCCAAGCATTAGCTACTAAGGTTTCTGAGGATGAAATGTCAGCGGCTAGAGGAGGATTATTAGGTTATGTCTCTATACTTCAAACTAAATACCCGCTTGAAAATGCCATTTATTCGTTAGAGAGGGGCCAGTATTCGGGCATTATTCGAACTGAGACAGGATATCATATCATCAAAGTGTTGGATATTCGACCTAATCAAGGTAAGATACGTTTAGCTCATATTTTAATTTCGGTACCGGTAACGGCAGCCACCAATTTGCAAGTAGAGGCAAAAAATAAGATCGATCAGGTACAAAAGTATTTAGCGAAAGGGGAGGATACATTTGAAACAATTTGTAGAAACTTTTCAGAGGATCCCTATTCGAAGGGCAGAGGAGGCGAATTAAGGCGTTGGTATTCTTCATCCGAATTATCCGAAGAACTTCAAGATAAATTATTTGGTATTCAGCGACTCGGTGATTTTACGGAACCTATCCGGACAAATTTAGGTTGGCAAATCTTTAAATTATTAGACAAAAAACCGTTGTTGAGTTATGAGGAGATGGCTGAATATTTAAAGCAAAAAGTATTAACTGATGCTGATCGCAGTGCGATTATTAAGTCATCATTTATGAAGCGTGTCCGTCAAGAAAATAAAGTTTTGCTGAATGAGGCTAACAAAAAAATAGCGCTGGAGCGTTTTGCTCAAGACCGCGTCGGTGATGAGGTTTATTTAAATTTGCCTATATTTTCCATAGACCAAAAGTCTTTTTCCGTGAGGGATTTTTACGCTTTTATCGTCGATCAGCAGAGAAAAAAGATTAAGGCTTTGGGATATTTGCCAACTATCTCTGAACAGTTTTGGTTGGATGAGTTTATCGATTTGTACACACTTCAGGTAGAGGAGCAGCATTTGGAGGTAAAATATCCAGCTTTTAAAGATCAAATGAAGGAATTCTATGAGGGCAGTTTGTTTAGTAAGATTACGGAAAGGGAGATTTTTGATCCTTCTTTAGATTCGGTGCGCCAACAAAAATATTTTATGTCCAATGAGTTGAAGTTTACATTACCCACTCGATTGGAAGCTAAACTTTTTAGTGCAGATAACCCAAAAACTCTTTCTGATGCTTTAGAGCTATTAAAGTCAGCGCCCTATCCGATGAATAAGCGTTTCCCTGATCTTTTGTTTCAGTTCGGGCAAAGTCAATTGGCAGACGCGTCTGCTAAACTTTTACAAGAATTATTTATTTTAATGGCTAAGAATAGAGAGTATGTCATTGAAATTTCTGGACATCATGATTCAAGTGAATTGGATAGTTTGGCTCAAGGAAGGATTAATCGGGTAGCTTCGTATTTAAATAAAAAGGGAATTGCAAACACTCGGATAATTGAAAAATTAGAGGGAAATTTGAAGTCTGCTTCGAAAACGGATAAAACAAAAAATTCGCGCGTTTCATTAAAGTTTTATTCTCAATCGATGGAGGATGTAGTTAAACGGTTTAATGCGATTAAACCATTGAGTCTTATCGCTGAAGAAGGTTTTTTTAAACGTGGAGAAAATGCGATATTGGATAGTATACCGTGGGAAGTAGGAAAAAAGAATTTTGTAAAAGCGGGCAGGTATTATTTTGTTGACGTAAAAAATATTGAAAAAGAGCGATTGAAGAGTTTTACTGAAGCTCGAAGTTCAATTATTCGAAATTTACAGGCTGATTTAGAACAAAAGTGGTTATTAAATTTGAAACAAAGTTTTCCTATTATCCGACAAGAGGATGAGTTAACTAAAATAATGCAATAGAAATGATGAGGATTAAGAATTTATTTTTAGGAGTGGTGAGTTGTTTGATTTCGATCACCAGTGTAGCTCAAGAAGCAAATACGGCTCAATTGTTGGATAAAATCATTGCAAAAGTGGATAACCACTATATCCTGAAATCAGAGATTGAGCAACAATTTCAGCAATATCAGACTAGTGGTCAAGCCAACACTCCAGATCGCTGCCAAATTTTGGAAGGATTAGTGATCAATAAGCTTATGTTGGCAAAAGCTGAAATTGACTCAGTGATTGTCGAAGACAAGCGTATTGAATTGGAATTGAGTTCTCGAATGGACCAAATGGAGCAGCAATATGGTACTGCGAAGAATATTGTGGAGGCTTTTGGTAAACCCATTGCTACGATGAAAGAGGAGTTGAGGGCCAATTTAAAGGAGCAGATGACGGGTCGTAAAATGCAGGATAAAATTACGGATGACGTAAAAATAACGCCTAAGGAAGTGGCTGCATTTTTTACTACTATTCCCACGGACTCCTTGCCATATCTGCCGTCAGAAGTTGAGGTGGGACATATCGTTCGCTTAGCTCAACCGAATAAGGATCAAAAAAATGAATTAATTTCCCGATTGTTAGATTACCGTAGGCGAATTGAAAAGGGGGAAAGCTTTGAAGAATTGGCGAAATTATATTCGGAGGATTTGGGGAGTGGAAAACGTGGGGGAGATTTAGGTTTCTCTAAGCGTGGCCAGATGGTGGCACCGTTTGAGGCAGCTGCCTTGAAATTAAAGCCAAATCAAATGTCAGAAGTGGTTGAAAGTGAGTTTGGTTTTCACATGATTCAGTTATTGGATGTGCGTGGTCAGGAGTATCATGCGAGACATATTTTGCTTAGACCTGATTATCAAAAATTAGATTTATCGGAGCCTACTAAATATTTAGATAGTATTCGGATTTTAATTCAGCGTGATTCTGTAAAGTTTGATGCGGCTGCTCGCGATCATTCTCAGGATAAAGGAACGCAAGATGCTGGTGGTTTAATCATGGATATGGGTAGTCGTTCATACCGAATTCCTTTTGACGGAACGATGGAGCCAGGTTTGTATTTTTCTGTTGATTCCATGAAAGTTGGGACTATTTCAACTCCTATTCCTTATCGGACAGAAGATGGCCGAAGTGCTGTTCGTATTTTATATTTTAAGGCAAAGCATCCGCCTCATTTTGCTAATTTAAAAGAGGATTATCAGAAAATTTCTAATATAGCCTTGACTCGAAAGAAGAATGATGCGATTGAAAAATGGTTTTTGAAAGCTAAGGAAGACGTATTTATTTACATTGATGATGAGTTTAAAAGTTGCAATACGCTTGGGACTGTTGGCGGATCATCGGGAGGAGCTTCTCAATAAGAATGATGAACGACGTTAAACTTGCCGAAACATTTTTTGAAGACATTCAAGCCTTAAAAGCAGCTATTCATCAAAGGATAGTGGGTCAGGATTTAACCATTGAATTAATGCTTAATGCATTATTTTGTCAAGGTCATTGTTTATTGGTCGGCGTTCCCGGTTTAGCAAAGACTCGGTTAGTTCATACTATTTCTTCACTGGTCGATTTGGATTTTAAGCGAATTCAGTTTACGCCTGATTTAATGCCTTCAGATATCATCGGCTCTGAAATCTTAGATGCTAATCGCAACTTTGTATTTAATCGCGGTCCGATATTTACCAATTTAGTGTTGGCAGACGAGATTAATCGGACTCCACCTAAAACTCAATCAGCACTTTTAGAGGCTATGCAGGAGGAAACGGTTTCTGTCTCAGGGACGAGTTTTGAATTGCCTAAACCTTTTTTGGTGTTTGCTACTCAAAATCCGATTGAGCAGGAGGGTACTTATCCGCT
>CAMARL010000033.1 GCA_945860325.1 Spirosoma fluviale
CTCTTGGAAAAGTCCAATAAAAATATTTTTTAGATCTGCAATACGCTTTAATTGGCTCTAAAAACACAAAAAAAATAACACAAAAACTTTGTTAGATCTATAAAATATGTCTATTTTTGCAACCCGATTAAATGAACCTGAATCCCAGTGGTTTCATTGATAGAAATAAAATGACGGCAGGGAATCGTCCAAAAAAAATAAAATGAAAAAAGACATCCATCCAGAATACAAGCAAATCGTATTCCATGATTTATCTTCAGATTACAAGTTTTTAACTCGTTCTTGCGCAGCAACAACAGAAACAACTGAATTTGAAGGTGCAACTTACCCGGTGTATAAAGTCGAGGTATCTTCACAATCACATCCATTCTATACAGGTAAAAATGTATTATTAGATACCACTGGACGTGTAGATAAATTCAACAAGCGTTACGCGAAGAGTTAATTTTCTTCAAAATCATACATGAAAGCCTCTTCAATAATCTTGTCGAGGCTTTTTTTGTAATTTGCATCATGGAGAAAGCCATACATCTTTTTGACGATCCAAAAATCACCCAAAACCTTCGACCGATAAGCTATATACGTAGCTTGGCCGAGCATTGGATTGGTCTATCAAAAATTCATGAAAAATGGAGTGATGCAACGAACGCCAAATTAAGTTGGGGTGCGGCCGGCCAACAACCCAACGTACTCAATATTTTAGGGTCTGTCCTCCCAAGCCAAGAGCTTATCCAAGAACTACAAAACTTACCTGAGAAAACGAGCTTAACCTTCCAAGGGCAACTCATTGCATTTAGGGGTTTTGATCTACCATCAGCCAACTGGAATAACATTGACTCCCAAGCCAATCCAGTATTTTTTTCAAAATTCGAAGACCTTTTAAGCCTAAATGCAGAAATGCTTAAAAAGGAAATAAAACCGAATGGATTTGACCAAGATCAGTTAAAAGAAAAAGGCAATATCCTCATCCATCCTGAAAATTGCTTTATTGACTCCACGGCAGATTTAAAAGGCAGTATTTTAGATGCAAGCCAAGGACCGATTTATATTGGGAAACACGTAAGTATTCAAATTGGTACGTTAATTCAAGGACCCGCAGCTATTTTAGATCATTCGGTGACCAATTTAGGATCTAAAATAAGGCCATTTACGACCATTGCGCCTCACTGTAAAGTAGGTGGCGAAATAAGTAATTCCATTTTTTATCCTTATTCAAATAAGGGACATGATGGGTATGCCGGATCGTCGATTATAGGTTCATTTTGCAACTGGGGAGCCATGACTTGTACTTCGAATGTTAAAAACGATTTGAATTTCGTTGACATATTTGACTACCCAACGGCAAAGCCTCGAAAGACAAATAGCAAATCGCTTGGAGTAATCATGGGCGATTTTGTCACAACTGGCATAGGAACAAGATTTAATACTGGAACGGTGGTGGGTAACCATTGTAACATAAGCGGCATTCAATTTTTGCCCAAATTCATCCCATCGTTAACTTGGGGGGAGTATCCCAAGGTCAAAAAATATGAATTTGATAAAGCATTAGCCAATGCAACGAAATGGGCAAAAGCAAAAAATCAAGAATTACCAGAAAATTCGGCCGAACTCATTGAACAAATTTGGAAAGAGGAAGCATCTTTACGAAATTAGTACTTTCTAATAATCCTCCATGCGATTTCAGGACATCCCAGGTTTACATGTGGTCAAAAAACAATTAAGCAATGCCGTGCAAAATCAGCACATCGCGCATGCCCAATTGTTTCAGGGGCCTACCGGTGGCGCACAAACGGCGATGGCTTTGGCTTTTGTATCCTATTTGTTCTGTACCCAAAGGGAGGGTGACGATGCGTGTGGAACTTGTCCGAGTTGCCAAAAAGTCCACAAAGGAATACATCCAGACATCGTATATGTTTTTCCGTCGATTACCACGAAAAAGGTTAAGGAAGCTGAATCTGATGCATTTTTACCTGAGTGGAGGAAGTTTATGTTGGAATCACCTTTTCGCACAATCGCCGATTGGTTAACCTATTTAGGCGCGGAAGGCAACAGACAAGGAAATATACCCGTTGAAGAAACGAGGAAGTTAATTCAAAAAATTAGCCTAAAGCCTTTTGAGGCACCTTTTAAAATTGTTTTTATTTGGAATGCCGAAACACTAAATCTATCATCGGGAAACGCTTTATTGAAAACACTTGAAGAACCTCCCTCGTCTACATTATTCATTTTAATCTGTTCGGATCCCCAAAAGTTGCTCACTACGATCATCTCACGGACCCAACGAATTAACGTAGGAACAGTTAACGAAGAAGAGTTAGCCTATTTCTTGGCCGAAAAAACAAGTATTGAAATGGAAAAAGCGCAGCAATTGGCCATTACCTGCGAGGGAAATATTTCTTGGGCATTAGACAAAGCGGTGAATGAAAACATGAGTGCAACAACTTGGTTTGCTGAATGGATGCGGGCGGTGTATTCGAAAAACCTGATTAAAATTTCATTGTTGGCAGATCAGTTTGACGCATTTTCCAAAGAAGATCAAAAAAGTGTATTGGAACACACTTTGCATATATTTAGGCAATGTTTATACCAAATATCGGGTACGTCCCAACTCATTAAATCGCTTGAAAAAGAACGCGGATTCATTGAAAATTTTTCCAAAACCTTAACGGGCGATGCAATCGGAAAAATGAGTGAAAAAGTTTCAGAAGTACATTATCATTTGGAGAGAAATGCACGTGCCAAAATGCTCCACCTGGATCTTTCGCTCCAACTAATCAGAATTTTCCATGCGAAAAATTAAAATAGGGACCCGAAATTCAGCGCTGGCCATTTGGCAGGCAAATTACATTGGCTCTTATTTGGAAAAGGCGGGGCTCAACTATGAATTAGTTGCGATATCGACCAAAGGCGATCAAATCTTAGATCGTTCGCTTTCGAAAATCGGATCAAAAGGGGTATTCACCGAAGAACTAGAACAGATGTTGCGAAATGGCGAAATTGACATCGCTCAGCATTCTGCCAAGGATCTCCCGTCGACCCTACCCGAAGATTTACAATTAATTACCTTTACGGAAAGAGAAAAATCGCATGATGTGTTGCTTAGTTTAGATCCAAATTTTACATTGAATACCCCAGGAGCGTATCAGATTGGCACATCATCCACTCGCCGACGCGCATTTTTGGGACATCACTTTCCTAGCTTAAAGCCGGTGGAGATGCGTGGGAATTTACAAACTCGGTTAGAGAAGTTGAAAAACGGCGACTGTGATGCGATGATTCTTGCTTACGCAGGTGTGTTTCGAATGGATATGTCGGCTTATATTACAGAGCATTTACCTTTGGATCAATTTATACCGGCAGTAGGCCAAGGGTCTGTGGCCATTCAATGTGCGAAAACACTGTCCCCTGATTTGCAAAGTATTATTCGATCCGCATGTAATCATGAAATGACGGAAACATGCATTTTAGCGGAACGGGAACTATTATCAAAATTAGACGGAGGTTGCAGTGTTCCTGTGTATGGACATGCTCATATTGAAAAAGATGTTGTAAATTTGACCGGTGGAGTTTTAAGCTTAGATGGCCAACAAAAAATCGAGTTTTCGCTCGTTGGAAAAAATCCGATTGAGTTAGGTCAGAAATTAGCAGATCAATTAATTGGCGCTGGAGCCAGCGACTTATTAAAAGAAATTAGAAGACAAATTGCCTTATAAAATAGCATGGAACAAACGATTTTAATTACGGGATCTAACGGCCTTTTAGGTCAAAAACTAGTTCACTTGTTGAGCCAGTTTCCTGAAATTAAATCAATCGCCACGGCTAAAGGCCCGAATCGACTCACTGGGAATTTAAAGTATACCTACGTTTCCCTTGACATTACGAATGAATTAGAAGTTTTGGAGGTTTTTAAAACGTATCAACCCAATGCTTTAATTCATACGGCGGCCATGACGAATGTGGACACCTGTGAAGCTGATCCTGAGGGCTGTGAATTATTAAATGTCACGGCGGTGTCCTATTTAATTAATGCATGCAAGTCGAATAACACATTTTTCTGCCATGTGTCAACTGACTTCATTTTTGACGGGCTTTCGGGGCCTTACGATGAAGAAGCCAAACCATGTCCAATCTCTATATATGGAGAGAGTAAATTAAGGGCGGAACAATTGCTTCAAGCATCTTCGATTAAATGGGGAATTGTAAGAACCATTTTGGTTTTTGGAATTGTCGAAGATATGAGTAGAACCAATATCATTTTGTGGGTCAAAAAATCACTAGAAGATGGCAAGACCATCCATGTGGTTACGGATCAATTCAGAACTCCTACCCTTGCAGAGGATTTAGCGATGGGTTGTTGGCTCATCACCAAAAACCACGTCCAAGGAATATTCAATATCTCCGGAAGTGATTTTCTGACACCTTATGAGATGGCCATTAAAACCGCTGAATTTTATCATTTACCCAAAGAATTAATCAAAAAAGCGGATTCGTCCACTTTCTCACAACCTGCCAAAAGGCCTGCGCGGACTGGATTTATTTTAGATAAAGCTAAAAAAGTATTGGGTTACTCGCCCAGTAGTTTTAATGAGGGCATTGCCTTTATGGCCAAGCAACTCAAATAAATACCTCTACTCTTCGATTTCTGATTCTGTTTGAAGGAGTTCAGGCCTTTGAAGATTTTTATTTTCCTCTAATAAGGTTGCCCATAAAATATCCTTTAATTCCTGAATGCCTTCTTGGGTCACGGAAGAGATAAAAACAAGCGGAAGATCCACTGGTAAGCTTTCCCGCATCTCATCTTTCATTTCTGGAATGGAGAGATCCATTTTTGACACGACTAAAACCCTACGTTTACTTAACATTTCAGGATTGTATTTCTCCAATTCGCCGACCAGTATTTTGTATTCATCTCCCCAATTCGCTGCATCGGATGGAATTAAAAAACATAAAATAGAATTTCGTTCTATATGCCTTAAAAATCGCACGCCTAAACCTTTTCCTTCCGCAGCACCCTCGATAATACCAGGGATGTCGGCGACCACAAACGATTTATAATCACGGTAAGCGACCACTCCTAAATTAGGCACCAGTGTGGTAAATGGATAATCACCGATTTCAGGTTTGGCCTCAGAAATGACAGATAATAAGGTTGATTTACCCGCATTTGGGAAACCTACCAGGCCTACATCCGCTAAAACTTTCAATTCCATGATGACCCAACGTTCTTGGCCCGGCTCGCCAGGTTGCGCATGACGAGGCGACTGATTGGTAGAAGATTTGAAATGAAAATTACCTAATCCACCTCGGCCTCCAGGCAATAAAAGAACTTTTTGGCCGTCATCGGTTACTTCTGCCAAGAACTCTTCTGTTTCCCCATCCTTTACAATGGTTCCTAAAGGCACTTGGATATAGACATCATCGCCTTCTGATCCTGATCTACGGGCACCTTCGCCCCCATTTCCATTATCGGCAATAATATGTTTTTGATATTTTAAATGGAGCAAAGTCCATTGTTGGGTTGTGCCAACTAAATATATATGACCTCCACGACCACCATCTCCTCCGTCTGGACCACCTTTGGGAACGTGTTTTTCTCTTCTAAAATGAGAAGAGCCACTTCCGCCATGTCCTGAACGAAGGTTAATTTTAACGTAATCGATGAAATTTGAAGTCATAGAATTCGATTGATTATTGTAGAGACGCGAAACATCGACTCTTTAAAGACTGTAGAGACGCGATACCTCGCGTCTAAAAAATTACATTTGATTATGACTCGATAATGGCAACAATCTGTTCGAAAATTTCCTCTATTTCCCCAACACCACTAATACCCTGAAACTTTCCTTGGTCAGCATAATGCGTAGCCACCGGAGCTGTTTTTTCATTGTATTCCTGCACACGCTTGCGAATTAACTCTTCATTTTGATCATCTGGACGCCCTGAAGATTTTCCACGGGATAATAAGCGCTGGGTTAATTCCTCGTCTCCTACTTGCAATGCAATCATTTGTGTGATGGACAAATGATGGCCACTTAGTAAAATATCTAAGGCATTTGCTTGGGCGACGGTCCGAGGAAAACCATCGAAAATAAAGCCATTGGCCGACTTGTTTTCGTTCAATTTATTTTCAATCATTCCAATCACAACCGTATCTGGAACTAAAATACCTTGGTCCATTAATTTCTTAGCTTCTAAACCCAAAGGTGTATTCGCCTGTATCTCAGCGCGCAATAAGTCGCCTGTAGACAAATGAATCAAGCCATATTTTTCAATGATTTTAGCCGATTGAGTACCTTTACCAGCTCCAGGAGGGCCAAACAATACAAGATTTAACATAAATAAAAAGGATAAAAAAAATTAAAAGACAAAGTTAATCAAAGACCTTGAATAAACTAGAAGTGCACGATCCACAATAAATTCAAAACAACATTCCTTAAACAAATCATTAAAAGTTCATAAAAAATCAAAAAAATATTTAAAAAAATTAATTTTACAATAAATATATTTAATTTTGCGATTCAATTTTCTTCAATGCCTCAAGCAAAGGAGAATTAAACCCTTTAATTCATTTTATATGAAAACAAAATTCTACGTGAGCAGAGTGGTCTTCATGATGGCATTAATGTTAACCCTATCTTGGGTTTCATTTGGTCAAGACCGAAAAGTAGCGGGAAAAGTTCAGGACTCAGGTGGTCAGGGCATTCCGGGAGTTTCTATTGTTGTCAAAGGAAGTACCGTAGGTACAACTTCTGATGGAAATGGATCATTCTCCATTAATGTAAAAAGTTCTAATGCAGAACTAACATTCACATCTGTTGGGTATGTAAGCCAAACAGTTGCCGTAGGTGGTAAATCCACTTTAGCGATTACGCTAGCTGATGATGTAAGCCAATTGAACGAGATAATCGTTACAGGTTATGCATCCCAACGTAAAAAAGACATTACAGGTGCTGTAACTGTGGTAAGCGCGAAAGAACTTAACGCGGTACCTTCTGCTTCTGTAACTCAAATGTTACAAGGTCGCGCTGCGGGTGTGACGGTAGGTAATGACAACTCACCAGGTGGTGGAACAATGGTTCGTGTACGTGGTTTTGGTTCTATTAACAACAATAGCCCGTTATACGTAATTGACGGAGTACCTACTCAAGGAACTTTGAACCAAATCAACCCTAATGATATCGAGTCGATGCAGGTATTGAAAGATGCTTCTGCGGCTTCTATCTATGGTGCTCGTGCGGCCAATGGTGTTGTGATCATTACAACAAAACGTGGAAGCGAAGGTGAGCCAAAAATCACTTTTGACATGTACACGGGAACTCAAGATGTGGGTAAAACGATCGGCATGTTGAATACAAAGGAATTAGGACAATACTATTACGAGTCTGAAATAGGTGCAGGAAGACCAGCTGGAACTTCTCCATCGATTCAATATCGTTTTGGTGCAGATGGATCACAAACAATCGCGGATTATATTTATCCAAACATTTACGGAACATTGCCAGCCAATTATACATATACAAATGACTTAGCTGACCCTAATTTGAATAAAACAGCTTTTAATATTACAAAAGCAAACAAAGAAGGAACTGATTGGCAAAATGTTATTTTCGGACCTGCAAACATTTCAAGTTATCAAGTGGGTGCAACAGGTGGTTCTAAAGGAGGCAAATATGCCATTTCTGCCAATTACTTTGCACAAGATGGTATCTTAAAATATACTGCCTATAAAAGATATTCAGTTCGTGCGAATACAGAATTTAAAAAAGGTAATTTGACTTTCGGAGAAAATGTAACGATTACGTATGATGAAAGACAAGGAACGCCAAGTGGTAATAACTCTGAGAGTAATTCAATGATGTTAGCATGGAGGATTCACCCAATGATTCCAGTATATGATATTACGGGTGGACCCAAAGAATTAGGGGGTACTAACTCATCTGACTTGAATGGTTTTGCAGGATCACGTGGGCAAAACTTAGGAAACGCAACTAATCCTTTTGCTATTTTATTTAGAGAAAAGGATAACCCTGTAAGAGCTACGCATATTTTCGGAAACGTATATGGCGAATATGAAATCATTAAAGATTTAAAGGCAAGAACTAGTTTAGGTTTTGAATTTAACAACTACAATAGATCTGAATTCTACAATAGAAATATCGAAGCGGTTGAGGCTCGTAATGCAAACAGCTTAACTGTTTCAAACTCTTATGACCGTGCGATTACTTGGTATAACACATTGAATTATGCAAAAACAATTGGAGATCATTCGGTGAATGTTTTAGTAGGTACTGAAGCGGTGTCAACGTATGGTTTTGGATTTAATGCGCAACGTTCAAACTTTGCTTTTGATGATCCTTCTTATCGTTATTTGAATAATGGTGCGGCAGCTGGTCTTGCAAATTCAGGAGGTGGTTCACCGATTACCGCTTTGTTCTCACAATTCGGAAAAGTCAACTACTCATACAAAGAATTGTTATTAGCTGACTTTACGATTCGTCGCGATGGATCATCACGTTTTGCTCCGGCATACCGTTATGGTATTTTCCCTGCATTCTCAGTGGGTATTCGTTTATCTGAACTAGCTTTCATGAAGGACTTGACATTTATTAATGACTTGAAACTTCGTGCGGGTTGGGGTAAAACAGGTAACCAGTTAATTCCAAACGTATATAATGCTTCTACATTATTCATACCAGATCCGAATAATAACGCATACGATATCGCAGGTTCAGGAAGTTCTATTGCAACTGGTTTCGATTTAGCTCAATTTGGTAACTCGAATGGCCGCTGGGAAACGAACACGTCAACTAACGTAGGTTTGGATGCTTCTTTGTGGAACAATAAGTTAGATGTTGCGCTGGATGTTTATTCTCGTACCACTTCTGATATGTTAACTCAGGTACCTATTCCAAAAACAGCTGGTAACGCGAGCATTCCATATGTAAATATTGGTGAGATTAATAATTCTGGATTTGATTTAAGTTTAACGTACCGTGATCAAATTGGCGATGTTCGTTACACGGTTGGTGCTATGTACTCAATGTATAAAAACAACGTAGTTAAATTGAACAATGACCCTAATGCAACTGTATTTGGATTTGGAACACGTTTACCTGCTATGTCAGTAACGAAAGCTGGTTTGCCTATCGCAAGTTTCTTTGGATATATTGTGGACGGTGTCATCAAAGATGATGCAGAAGCTGCTTCAGCACCGAAAGCATTTGGATCTACCTATACAAGAGCGGGTGTATTTAAATTCCGTGATGTAAATGGAGACGGAGTGGTAACAGCAGCGGATAAAACCATTATTGGTAATCCACATCCAGATTTTAATTATGGTTTAAATGTTTCTTTAGGGTATAAAAACTGGGATTTAACTGTATTTGGACAAGGAATTCAAGGCAATGAGATTTTTAATTATACTCGTTATTGGATAGATTTCAATACGTTCCAAGGAAATCGTTCTAAGGAGATGTTGTATAATTCTTGGAAAAAGCAAGGCGATGTAGCTAAGTTACCTCGTTTAAATTCTCAGGATGCAACAAGTCAGCAGATATCATCTTATATGGTTGAAGATGGCTCATACTTTAGAATTAAAAATATCCAATTGACCTACACGGTGCCAAGTACAATTATTAAAAAATTGAAATTGAGCGCTTTACAAGTTTATGTTCAAGGACAAAACTTGTTTACTTTCACTAACTACAGTGGTTTAGATCCAGATATCAACTTGAGAACTTCAGGAAACGATAACCAAGATATCCACATGGGTATTGACGAAGGAGCTTTCCCTGTAGCTAAATCATATAATATTGGTTTAAAAGTAGGATTTTAATTACGCTAACATTTGTAAATAAAACAGATAAAAAAATGAAAAAATTAATCATATTATCAATTTTAGCGACTGTCGGCCTGAATTTTTCTTGTTCAGATAGTTTCTTTGAAATCGCCCCTCAAGGTGCGGCAAACTTAACTTCATTAAGTAACAAAAATGGAGTGAATGCCCTGTTAGTGGGTGCATATTCATTATTGGACGGTGTAGGATCAGGAAATGTGGGTCGTACATCTACGAGCTCGAACTATGTGTTCGGGGGTATCACTTCGGGTGATGCGGTTAAAGGAACTGATGCCGGAGATCAGCCGGAACAAACGTATATTGAGCAGTTCAACTGGCTATCAGATAATTCCTACTTTTTTGGTAAATGGTGGGGAATGTATGATGGGGTAGCGCGTGCGAATGAAGCTATGTTACTAGCTCAAAGTGCTGACGTCAAAGATATGACGGATGCTGAGAAAGCACAAGTTGTAGCCGAAGCTAAGTTCTTGCGTGGACATTTTCACTTTGAAGCTAAGAAAATGTGGAATAAAGTTCCTTATATTTCTGAGACTGTATACAAGCGTGAAGATCCTAACTCAACCAAGATCCCAAACACAGCGGATATTTGGGCTAACATCGAGAAGGATTTCTCGGATGCGGCAGCCGTATTGCCAGCTACACAATCTCAAAAAGGTCGTGCCACTAAATGGTCTGCGATGACCTATTTAGCAAAAGCGTATATGTTTCAAAAGAAATTTGCAGCTGCAAAAACTCTTTTAGAAGATGTGTACAAGAACTCAGGCAAGAAATTAGTGCCAAACTTCCATGATAATTTCCGTACGACTGGAAATAATAATGCGGAATCAATCTTCGAAATTCAATTTTCTGTAAATGATGGTTCTACTGGTAATAATGGTAATGCGGGAGATGGCTTGAATTGGCCATATAATGCTTCGTCTCCTGGTCGTGGATGTTGCGGATTCTATTTACCATCTCAAAACTTGGTGAATGCTTTCAAAACTACTACGGATGGTTTGCCTATGATTGGAGAAAAGAAAGATGGTACAGCTGATACATATAACAATGTGGATTTACCAAACGATCAAGGATTAGCATCTAGCGTAGCATTTAATTTAAATAAGTCGATCCCAGTAGATCCACGTTTAGATTGGACTGTAGGTCGCCGTGGTGTAAACTTCTTAGATTGGGGTATAATGCCAGGACAAAACTGGATTCGTGACCAAGGTTATTCAGGTCCATACATTGGTAAAAAATGGATGTATTATTTAGCCGAAGAAGGAAGTACTACTCACTCTACGAGCAGACGTTCTGTTAATAACAACTTCCGAATGCTTAAATTCTCATCCGTTGTTTTATGGTTGGCAGAATGTGAGGCTGAATTAGGAAACTTAGCAGCCGCTGAAACCTATGTAAACATGATTCGTTCAAGAGCTAAAACGGGTTCTTTACAAGATGCATCTGTCAACTACGTAGTAAATCCATATCCTGCAGGTACCTTCGCAGCAAAAGGAAAAGATTATTCAATGAATGCTATTTACATGGAAAATCGTTTAGAGTTTGCGATGGAAGGTCACCGTTTCTTCGACTTAGTTCGTTGGGGTATCGCAGCACCCTACTTAAACAAGTATTTAGCTGAAGAGTCTAAAAGCGGAACAGATATGTCAGGCAGAACTTATAACAAGAGACTCTACCTAGTAGGTAGAACATTTGCTGCTGGCAAGAATGATTATTTCCCTCTACCAAATGACGAGATCTTAAACTCTCAAAAAGACGGAAAGCCTACATTGACTCAAAACCCTGGTTATTAATCACATAGGTTTTTGAAAAATTAAAAAAGCAGGACAGAAGTCCTGCTTTTTTTTTGATACATTAGTATGAAAATCTAAAACCTATGAAAAAATTATTACCATTATTCATGATGTTTATCGTTCTCGAAAACGTCATAGCACAAATTCCAGCAGGAAAAAAGGTGATCAGCGCCTTATATGTATATTCATCAAAAACAGGGAAATCAGAATTAATTTTAAAAGAACGTAGGCATTTCGAGGCGCCCAACTGGTCTAGAGATGGTAAATTCTTATTGATCAATAGCCTTGGGAAATTAGAAAAAATTAGTCCCACTGGTGAAAAATTAGGCGTACTAAATACAGGAACCATCCAAAAAGCCAACAATGACCATGGCTATTCATTTGATGGAAAGACTTTATTTATTTCCAGTGGTAAACCTGATGTAAAAGGAGGATCGTATGTCTACAAAGTATCTAGTGAGGGAGGCGAACCGATGCTTTTGACTGAAAAAACACCTTCTTATTGGCACGGTGTATCACCCGACGGTTCTAGATTTGTCTACTGTGCCTCTAGAAATGACAACTTTGATATTTATGCCATGGATTCTAATGGTGGTCCAGAAATCCGCTTAACCGATGCAGCAGGCTTAGACGATGGACCTGAATATTCGCCCGATGGAAAATACATTTACATGAACTCATTTAGAATGGGCAAAATGCAAATTTGGAGAATGGCGACCGACGGATCCAATCAAGAACAAATGACGTTTGACGATTATTCAACTTGGTTTGCTCACATAAGCCCTAACGGAAAAGTAGCAACGGTCATAAGTTATGTAAAAGACCAAGCAGACAAACATCCTTTTGGGCATCAAGTAAAGCTGAGGCTACTCGATTTAAAAACCAAAAAACTAACCGACTTAACAGAAGAATTTTATGGGGGCCAAGGAACGATCAATGTGCCTTCATGGTCTCCAGATGGCAAAAAATTCGCTTATGTTCGTTATGAATTAGAAGATATCACTCCATAAGACTTTCGAATTAATCCGTATCTTTGAGAAAATAATTTTCATTTATGCTCTCAGAAAATTTCGAAGAAATTGTTCAACGCCGTAGATCCAATCGTAGATTCGATCCCGATTTTATAGTTGCGGATGAAATCATTGAAAAAAGTTTAAAGAGAGCGATTCTATCTCCCAACAGTAGCAATATGCAATTGTGGGAATTTTATTGGATTCAAAGTCCTGAAGAAAAAGAGAAATTTCACGCGTTATGTTTAGGCCAATCGGCCGCAAAAAATCCAGGGCACTTGGTCGTTTTTGTCACCAGAAAAGATTTGTGGAAGTCAAGGGCTCAGTGGAACCTCAATCGAATTAAAGAATCTTTGCAAGGCAAGGAACCCTCCAAAATGGAAAAAAGAGGTTTGGATTATTATGGGAAATTAATGCCTCTTTTATACCGACAAGATCCCTTTGGTATTTTCACTTTTGTTCGTAAATGTATTTGCATTTGGATGGGAATGAAAAAACCTTTCATGCGTTTTGGTGGAGAGGCAGACCAACGCGTTATGGCGCATAAATCCTGTGCATTAGCTGCTCAAACGTTTATGCTATCGATTGCAGCCGAAGGATTAGAGTCTTGTCCTATGGAAGGATTTGATGCCGTTAGAGTAAAAAAGGCTTTAAATCTTCCTTCAGGAGCAGAAATAAATATGATTGTTGCCGTGGGAAAAGGAACGGAAGAAGGTGTCTGGGGACCCCGATTTAGATTGCCCTACGAAGATGTAGTTTTCAAAAGGTAATTAGAGACAATCCACATCCGGGATAATTTGAACTCCTTTGCAAACTGGTGAAGTTTGTACCTTGTCCAAAATCAAACGTAAATTTTCTTTAAACTTGGCAAGAGAAACCCCCTTCTCTAATTTGATTAATATCTCCATCGCATATTGATTTCGAATCCGCTCGACTAAAGGACGCTCTGGACCTAAAATCCGGCCATGTCCAAAATTTTCTTTTAAAATACTCCCTAATTCAAAAGCTGCTTTTTCCACGGCCATGGAATCTAAATGCCTAAGCGTTAATTTAATTAATCGAGTAAATGGAGGATAATGATAGCCCTCACGCTCAATAATTTCTTCAGAATAGAGGGATTCATAATCTCCATTTAATATGAATTGAAAAAGTCGGTGAGTGGGTTGATTCGTTTGAATATATACTTGGCCCTGAACTTCCCTCCTGCCAGCCCGACCAGCCACCTGGGTGATTAATTGGAATCCACGCTCATGGGCTCTAAAATCCGGAAAATTAATGATTCGATCTGCATCAAAAATCGCCACAGTGGATAAGCCCTCAAAGTCCAAACCCTTCGCCACCATTTGAGTACCTACTAAGATGTCAATATTTCCCGATTGGATTTCGGCTAACAAACTATTGAATGCCGTTTTAGATCT
>CAMARL010000034.1 GCA_945860325.1 Spirosoma fluviale
TTAATTTTAATATTGTTATTGACCAATAAGCCACCTATTCCCTTAGGAGCATAAATCTTATGTCCGGAAAAACTCATTAAATGAGGTAAGCTAGTTAAATCCAATTTGATTTTACCAATCGCTTGCGTAGCATCAGAATGAAAGCATACAGCGTGAGCATCACATATTTGTTTAAAAGCAACATAATCTGAAATAGTCCCTATTTCATTATTGACCATCATAAGTGAAACTAAAATAGTGTCAGTTTGAATAGCATTTAATAAATCATCTTTAGTTATTTGACCGACCTCATTAGGCGTCAAATAGGAAACCGAGTAACCTTCTTGCTCTAAATGGCTAAATATTTCTAGAACAGCTTTATGTTCTATCGTTGACGTAATTAAATGACCCTTAGATTTACCTTTTAAATAACCTTTTATAGCGAGATTATTGGATTCTGTAGCACCAGAGGTGTAAATAATGGAACTTGGTTTTACATCAAAAAAATCAGCTATTTGATTTCTAGATAAATCAATGGCTTCTTGAGCCAACCAACCAAAATGATGCAAATTAGACCCTGCATTCCCATATAATGTAGAAAAATATGGCAACATCTTATTTAATACCTCGGAACGAACGGGAGTAGTAGAAGCGTAATCGAAATATATGGGTAAATTCATTTGCTACAAAAGTTGCAACAAAGATAAGTGTAAAAAAAAAGTCCCGAATGTTTCCGGGACTTTTTTTTAAGATAATTTAGATAGAACAGCTTTGAAAGCATCAGGATGATTCATGGCTAAATCCGCGAGTACTTTGCGATTTAACGTCATACCTGATTTGTTATATTTACCCATGAACGCTGAATAGGATAAACCTTCTTGTCTTGCAGCAGCATTAATACGCTGAATCCAAAGTCCACGAAAATCTCTCTTTTTAACTTTACGATCGCGATATGCATATTGCAAACCTTTTTCTACTTTGTTTTTAGCGACTGTCCAAACATTTTTTCCTCTTCCGAAAAAACCTTTCGCTAATTTTAAAATCTTTTTCCTCCTAGCTCTTGAAGCTACATGATTGACACTACGTGGCATAACTAAATTTGTTTTTTGAATTCAGGCGGCTCATTTTGAACACTTTTTTGCCGTAATTCTGGTTGAACAATAACTAAAAACTGATTATTTAAGTCCTAGTAATAAACTTACACGACCCATATCAGAAGGGGAAACTAAAGTAGCATGAACTAAATTACGCTTTTGTTTAGTTGTTTTTTTTGTCAGGATATGGCTATGAAAAGCATGTTTACGCTTTATCTTCCCAGTTCCTGTAACTTTGAAACGCTTTTTTGCTCCAGAGTTGGTTTTAATTTTTGGCATTCTATTGTGTATTAAATGTAAAAATTGGAATGCAAAAGTAGAAAAAATACCTTAAAATTCCACTATATAAAAAACTTATTTTTTTTGAGCTTTTGGAGTAAATATGATGCTCATTCGCTTCCCTTCTAATTTAGGCATATCATCGGGCTTACCCACTTCTTCGAGTCCCTTAGCAAAATTCAATAATAGCATTTCTCCTCTTTCTTTAAATACAATGGTCCTACCGACAAAATGTACATATGCCTTAACCTTAGCACCTTCTTTAAGAAAATTAACGGCATGTTTTAATTTGAAATTAAAATCATGCTCATCTGTATTAGGGCCAAAACGAATTTCTTTGATGACCGTTTTGGTTGCATTTGCCTTAATTTCCTTTTGCTTTTTCTTTTGATCATACTTGAATTTTGCATAATCAATAACTTTGCAGACTGGGGGAACAGCATTGGGGGAGATTTCAACTAAATCTAAACTTTGCGCTTCTGCTAGTTCAATAGCTTTGGAGAATGGATATACACCTTGTTCAATGTTTTCTCCTACTAATCTAACTTCTTCTACTCCGCGAATTAATTGATTAATTCGATAAGGTTCTTCTTCTCTTCTATTTCCTCGGTAATTGTTATTGGGGCGTAAAGCCATAAATTATTGTTTATTTTTAATGTTTAATTAAATCAATTCGAAATTTAGTTCAAAAAACACGTATTTGCAAACTTCTACCTAGTATCCTGGGTAAAATAAAAAATTATCAATTTTCATAAGTTAGTTGGCTCATTTCTTCCTGAGCCAAATTCATAAATGCTTCGATAGTCATTGAACCTAAATCTCCTTGATTCTTTTTTCTTACGCTGATCATTCCTTCAGCTTGTTCTTTATCACCTACAATGATCATAAATGGGACTTTATTAACTTCCGCATCACGTATTTTTCTACCTATTTTTTCATCACGATGATCTACATACCCGCGTAAATCTTTTTCTTGAAGCCTTAAATAAATTTCATTGGCATAATCTTCATATTTTTCAGAAATAGGTAAAACAGCTAATTGATCAGGAGAAAGCCATAATGGAAAATTACCTGCTGTATTTTCTATTAAAATAGCTACAAATCTCTCAATAGAACCAAAAGGAGCTCTATGGATCATGACAGGCCTATGCTTCTGATTATCTGATCCTGTATATTCTAGTTCAAATCGTTGAGGTAATTGGTAATCCACTTGAATGGTACCTAATTGCCATTTTCTACCTAAAGCATCTTTAACCATGAAATCTAGTTTGGGACCATAAAATGCCGCCTCGCCATATTCGATCGTAGTAGGTAATCCTTTTTCCTTGGCAGATTTAATAATGGACTCTTCAGCACGATTCCAATCTTCATCATTTCCTATGTATTTTTCCCTGTTGACCTTATCCCTTAGCGATATTTGTGCAGAATATTGATCAAAACCTAGTGCCTTAAACACGTACAAAACTAAGTCAATCACCTTCATAAACTCATCTTCGACTTGATCCGGTCGACAAAAAATATGAGCATCATCCTGTGTAAATCCTCTTACTCGAGTCAATCCATGTAATTCCCCTGATTGTTCATACCGATAAACCGTGCCAAATTCTGCTAAACGCAGAGGCAAATCTTTATAACTTCTTGGCTTAGTCTTATAGATTTCACAATGATGCGGGCAATTCATTGGCTTTAGAAAAAATTCTTCATTTTCATCTGGCGTATGAATAGGCTGAAAAGAATCCTTGCCATATTTAGCATAATGTCCTGACGTAACATAAAGTTCTTTACTAGCTATGTGCGGAGTAATTACGGGGGAATATCCTGCTCGAACTTGAGCCCTTCTTAAAAAATTCTCTAATCTTTCACGTAAAATAGTACCTTTAGGAAGCCACAATGGCAAACCTAGGCCAACCTTTTCTGAAAAAGCAAATAATTCAAGCTCTTTGCCTAATTTTCTATGGTCCCGTTTTTTTGATTCTTCCAACAAAGTCAAATACTCTTCTAATTCCTTTGCCTTTGGAAATGTGATCGCATAAATACGCGTCATTTGCTTTCGTTTTTCATCTCCACGCCAATAGGCCCCAGCCACACTTAAAACCTTAACAGCTTTAATAAAACTAGTGCTTGGAATATGAGGACCTTTACATAAATCAGTGAAATTCCCTTGAGAATAAAAAGTAATATCCCCATCAGATAAGCCTTCCAATAGCTCTAGCTTATACTCATCGTTTTTAAGGGTAAAATATTGAACTGCGTCTTTTTTTGAAATTTCTTTTCGAACATAATCTAGTTTCAGACGGGCTAACTCTAGCATTTTATCTTCTACTGCCTTAAAATGTTCTTGTCCAAATTCTTGATCTCCTAAGTCAATATCATAATAGAATCCATTTTCAATAGCAGGCCCAATACCAAACTTAGTTCCGGGATATAAAAATTCGATGGCCTCAGCTAATAAATGTGCTGATGAATGCCAAAAGGTTTTTTTTCCTTCGACATCATTCCAAGTAAGTAATTGCAAATTAGAATCTGTGACAATAGGAGTGGAGGAATCAACAACTTGATCATTTAATTTGGCTGCTAACACATTACGTGCTAATCCTTCTGATATACTTAATGCAATATCCATCGGTGTAATCCCTTTAGAATATTCTTTAATTTGTCCGTCTGGAAAAATAATTTTAATCATCCTATCTAATTTTACGCAAGTTACAAATTTACCCCCAAAAATTAAGGCTTAATCGTCATTAAAGAATCTTTGGCCACTAAGTTGGTATCCATTGAAATCCCAAAATACTTCATTTTCAATTGATAAAACCTACGATCATTTTTCAAAACCAATTGAGCTGAATCCATCATTGATTTATAGCGAATTTTATCTCCTAAGTATAAATAACACTTTGATTTTAAAAATGGAACATCAATGAAAAATTCTAAATCCGGTTTGATTTTATTAAAATACAATAATGCTAGATTGTAATTTCTATGATACATATAAAACTTTCCTATCTCTAAATATAAAGAATCGTTGTGCTCAAATAGATTTGCCACCTTCTGATAAGTCAATTCTGCTATTTTAAATTGGTTTATTTTACTTAAAAATCTAGCCCAGCAACGAAGTAGATGTGGGTCATTGGGATACTGATTAATGAGTTGCAGTAATTGATTTTGGTACAAATATTTAGACGTATAATCCATGGCATTTTCAAAATAAAATCTTTGTAATCTAATATCTTGAATGCTTTTTTGATCAAAGCCATTGATTAAAGTAGGATTTGAAATTTTATTAGTTGCACATAAATTTCTTAAAACAGAAAAATAAATCTGATCCGTTGTAGGTAATTCATTTATTCGGATTTGGTTTAAATAATAAGTCGCTAATGTGTACTTATTAAGTTTAATTGATACTTCAGCCAATAGAAATAAAATTAACGCTTGTTTTTTTTCATTTGACTTAATCAAATTAAAATAATTTAATGCGCTGGTATAATTTTCTAAATTCAATGCAATTTGCCCGGCCAACAATATAAATTCAAAATCTCTGGGCGAGGCCTTGAGCGACTGTTGTATATCTGCTTTAGCTTTTTTATATTGTCGAGATTCAAATAAATATTTAGCTCGTAAGTAGTATACATGTGGAGATGAACCATCTTCAATCATTTGATTTAAATAGGAAATCACTTTTTGATTCTGTCCTTTCTCAGAACTTAATAGAGAATAAATATATTTTTGGTCAGGAATGATTTCACCTTTAAAATCCTGCGTGGTTTCACAAGAAATAATAAAAAAGATTACAAAAAATAGTAGAAATTTCTCCTTCATTAAAAACCTAAATCTAAAACTAATGGATAAAATTCGTATTGATTTAATCGAGGCTTATATAATAACCTAATTCCAAGTTCAAAACCTTGCGAAAAGCGAAGAACATGAAAGTTAGATGAAATATCTAAGCCAACGGATTCATAGGATTTATACAGATTTGAATTGTTTAAATCAGGGACGCCTCTGCTTAAATCCATGAAAATATTTCCTTTAAATCGAGTAAAATACAATAAACGACCTACTTTAATCGACGTATTTGCGATCGGGAATTTATAATCTAATGACAAATTTGTCCACCTCTGATTGACTTCATAAAGATATCCTCTAGTAAACACAAAAGGACTATTGAAATTATAATTACCCTTCATTTCTTGTTGGAATGATGCTCTTATCAAAAATCCATGATTTTTAAAAAAACCCGGTAAATAAAGTTTCGCCTGAATTCCCCATAATTCGGATTGAAGGGATTGCTTAAATGGCATTCCATTCCAATAGAGATTCAATTGATAACCTAATTTAGACTGAAGATCCCAAAGAGATTTATTTAGTAATTTAGAATAATTGATTTGGTAGATCATAGATGAATATGTTCCATCAAAAGCTTCTGATTTATATCGCAAGGGAAGATTATAACCGTCAACCTTAAATATCGAATAAGTACTTGACACATATAATTGTTCTTGGAACGCTCCACGAGTAAGTAACAAAGGAATCCTAATGCCAATATCCATTTTGGTTTGGTTCCATTGATCAGATCTTAAACTATCCAAAGGACTTTTTTTATCAATATAAAGGGATGTATTTCTAGGACCTTGCTGGAAAGATAAATCAACCACTGGAAACCAACCTTGATACGAAGCACGGATGTATTTAGTTCCGGTTTGCTCACTAGCATCATATATAAAACCTAATCCCAATTGGAGTGTATTGGTCAAGTTTTTTGACAAAAGACCTAAATCCAATTTATTGAATTGCGAATTAATTAAGGGACCCCAAGCGTATGGGTTAATTAAATTCCAACGACTATAAGTAGAAACATCAAAGTTTTCTTGTTTAAACGCACGAGGAGCCACAGCCGAGTGATCATTTAAATCAATCGAGTACGATTCATTCAACCGTCCTACACCAATTTGATTACCCGTTGCGGCATACTTAGAAAATACGTAGGGCTCTGATGTTACGTTTGAAAAAGATATAGAATAAGCGCCAAACTGAGTTTGAGTTACATAGTTTATTGAATTATCCTTGAAATTCCAACGGGCTAATTGGTCCACATGGCCAACGGGTAAGTTGAAATACACATAATCCCCATGTAAAAAAGTGGCTGCTATATTATTGGAACCAAAATCATGTTTGGCAATTACCTCTTTCAACATATAATTATATATAACGATTTGTTTTCGGCCATTATGAAGTGAAATATAGGACAATAATTCACCAGAAGATATTCTAGGTTGGATTACCTGAATCAATGAATTAAAATGTAAGCTGTCGACCAATACTTTTGTCTCCTTCTCATAAATTTTTAGGATAGACTCCCCATTATTCTGCAATTCTAAATAGGATATATACTTAGAATCAGGGCTAATACTTGGGCATATCGACTTTTTATTAGTCGTCCATATCGATTTTAAATTACGTTTAAGGTCATAAAAAACTAATTTAGTATGCTGTTTTTGCGTATATCTAGGATGATATACTATTTCAGACCAAACAACAAATTGATCAGAAGCAGAAAGCATATTACTCGGATAAGCTTGACCAATTAAACACAATTTTCTTTCTTTAAAATTTTCAATTTCAACTAATGAAGAAATTTCTTGAAAGCCTGATTTGATCGCGATGACTTTCCCAAACCCAATATTTTGAGGAAAATCATAGGTTGTAAATCCACTTTTTATTTTTGGAGAAATAATCGAATATGAAGAATCAATATCTTTTTTTCGAATTGTATCCAATTGTTTTTGTAAGATCTGCTCAACGAATCGATCAATACTTGACCCAAATTTCTTTTTTACTTGCTTAGAAAAAGAAAATAGGCCAGGTTTATTTAAGGTATTCTGCCATAAATGACCAATCTCATTAAATCCATTTTGTGATGATAATTTATGTGTAATAAATTGGCCGAAAACATAGTGATTAGGCATATTTTCCCTAAAATTCCTAGACATTAACTTACTGTAACTTGGAACACCAAATTGCATTAAATAGGCGTTTAACGTGTTTGAGAACTGGGGTATATTTGATCTACCTATCTGGTTATTCAAACGAGTTTCTGTTTCTATAGCATCACCTTCCCATAGCCAATTAGGAATCAACAAATTACTGTAAAGACCTTGGCCATTACTACCCCAAAATAGTTTAAATATACGGCTGATGCCTGTGGTAGCCAATTCGTTTTGATAAATATGCCTAGTTTCGTGACTAGATAATAAATGGAGCCAATCATTGGTCGATTGCAAGCTGACATCTTGACTAGGTGTCGTATAAAACTCTCCTCTAGGTGCATAAAGACTTACAAAACCATTTGAAATCAATCCCTGATTTTGTAAAATAATAGACCATTTAGTACGTAAACTATTATTTAAAATTTTAGCCTCTGGCCAGTGAGTTGACAAAGATCTTGCCGCCGTAAATGCCAATGAATCTGCTCCTTCTGGATAAATTACACGAACTGCCTCACCCCGAATTCTTATTTGCTTAAAATGTAAATGGGACGGATTTTGTTCTAATATTGGATATACTATTTGTGAATATCCAGAAAATGAAATTACAGTTAAGAAGGAAAAAATAATTCTTAAAACCATTTTAAGACTTGCTCTATGAGCCATTTAGTTTTAAAAGTGTAAGGAGGGTAAAAATTGTTTAACAGGTTTGTATATTGTTTTAAGACTGATTTTTGATTTGAAAATTCTTGAAAACCAAACAAACCTCCTGATTTACCAATACCCGAATTATTTACTCCACCAAAAGGTAGATTAGAATGTCCAAACTGTATCAGACAATCATTGACCACGCTAGTTCCCGAACTTGTATTATTTAAAATATAATCTGAAAATAAGGTATCTTTTGAAAAAACATAAAGCGCCAAGGGCTTTTCCTCTTTCAATAATTTTGTAACTACTTCGGTTTCTTCTTTAAACGTCAATATGGGTAAAATAGGTCCAAATATTTCTTCCTGCATAATCAACATATCTTCCGTACAATTTGCCAATAGGGTTGGCCCTATAAAACAAGAAGATTCATCTATCTCGCCTCCATAAATGACCGTAGCCCCTTTGGATTTAGCGTCATCCAATAAATGACATATGCGGTTAAAATGTTTAGCATTAACGATTCGAGCATAATCATTACTATTTTTAATGCCCTTATTATCTTGGTCATAAAATAATTTTATTGTTTCCTCTAATGCGCCAATAAAAGAATAATACACCTTTTCGTGTACATATAAATAGTCTGGGGCAATACATGTTTGCCCATTATTTAAAAATTTTCCCCAAGCGATTTTTTTTGCTGTAGGTAGAATGTCCACATTCGAATCAATAATAGCAGGAGATTTCCCACCTAACTCAAGTGTTACGGATGTCAAATGCTTAGCTGCAGCTCGCATAACAACCTTGCCAATCGCAGGGCTACCCGTAAAAAATATGTGATCAAATTTCTGCTCTAACAAATGCGTGGACACTTCGGCATCCCCTTCAAAGACTGCCACTTCGCTTTCATCAAACAAAGACACAATCATTTTTTTAATAAAGGATGAAGTGTTAGGGCTTAATTCAGAGGGCTTTAAAATAACCGCATTACCAGCTGCAATGGCATGAACCAATGGGTTAATCGCTAAATTAAATGGGTAGTTCCATGGTGCAATAATTAAACAAAGCCCTTTAGCTTCCGACATAATGTATCCTTTGGTTCCTAATAGAAGGAGAGGAGTTCCCACTTTTCTTGGCTTCATCCAAGATTTCAAATTAGAGATAATATGAGCTATTTCCCTTTTTACCCCGAGTAACTCACCTATAACAACTTCTGAACTAGGTTTTTTAAAATCAGCATATAATGCATCATAAAGCTCTTGCTTGTGCGAAAGCATATATTTTTCGATCGATTTCAACTTAGCAATACGTTCCTCCGCGCTAGAATTTTTTAACCGTTGGCATGATAATTTTTGCAAGAATAACACCTTGTCAATGGCCTGTTCAGTACTAATCGTTTCGTTCATCATAAATTTTGTTGGAATAAATCCCTTAATTTCATTTCTAAATTATCAAAATAATTAGTATTTCCACTAGGTTTTCTAAGTGAATCTCCTGCAATATACCAAAATCCATCCCCGGGAAATATGGCAAATGCGCTTGATCGTTTTAAATCTTCCAATGCCTTATCCGTAATAAATTCAGCTATAAAAATAGTGTTTACCATATCTTGCAATTTATCCCAGTCGGATATAGTGGCTAATGTACCATTCGAGTCTGAATAGGTAAAATTCAGATTAGCGAATGACATTTCGCCTTGGTATTTATTCCAAGAATCGTTTACATCTTTAAACTGAAAACCTAAAAACAATGGATATTCTTTTCCCGCCACTTCAAAAATTGCTTGCATTAATTCTTGAATAAGGTTTTCTTCAAAATCTAAAAATCTAGGCACATAAGTTGACGAATTAGCCGCTTCAATCGCGATAAATGGCTCAGCATCTTTAGGATCACAAGAACCTGAACGGTATTTAGAAAAACTGAGAGCCAATCGATTCTTCCAAATAATAGGTAATTCACCCGACCATTCAAATTTATCTTCCACACTTAAACCTTCCAATATTAATTCTTCACTTGAAAAATCTTCTCTTTCCAAATATTGTATATGTAAAGCGAGGGCCAACGAATCATTTTCGAAACCTTTAAAATCAAACAAAGCCTCAAAATGATAGGGAGCTGGGATATCACTAGGACTTTCATAGAAAAGTTTGAAATCTTGATTTAAAAAATCCATGTTTATGATTTTAAATTGTTTAAATACAAAGTTAATGTATTTGGACGATCAATTTTTCCGGATTTTGTATATATAAATTGAGGCAAAATAATGACTTCTTTAGGAACTTCCCAAGAATGTAAATTCAATTTTAAATTATCCAATAGTTGTAATTGATTATGAAATTCATCTTTAGTTTCTATAAATAAAACTAATTTTTGACCATAAAAATCATCATGTAAGCCATATGCAAATGTTTTACATACAATAGAGTGATGGGCAAAAAATGATTGACAACATTTTTCAATTAATTCTGGATGAATTTTTCTGCCCCCCGAATTTATTACGAAATCTTTCCTCCCTAAAATGCTGAATTGGTTTACATTGATAATCTCAGCTACATCATTTGTTTCAATCCATTGGTTAAGGGTACTAGGCGAATTTATACATAAACAACCTTGGTCATTCATTTTAATCTGTACATCCTGTAAACATTGATAAATTGTATCTTCTGAACTGATCAGCTTAAAAGCGATATGAGAAGAGGTTTCTGTCATCCCATAGGTTTGGAAAATAGGCAATTGGATTTCTTTCGTCAACAATTCTACGGAAGAGGTTAATTCTGATCCGCCAATTAAAATACCTTTAACATCCGAAAAAAACGCAAATAAATTGGCATTTGATTGTAGAATCGTAGACCACTGAGTGGTAACAAATGAAGCTAGGTGAATATTGATTGGATTTGTAATTCCTTCTAGAGGGTTTTGTGAAGGTTCGATAATGACAATGTTAAGCTTTAAAACTAAAGCACGCACAAGCATCATGGCCCCAGCAATATATTCAATGGGTAAGCAAAGTAAAACATGATCTCCTTCTTGTAAATTGAGCCAATGCTTTGTCATGTTAGCAGATTCAATCATACTAGTTCGTGACAAATAAATAGGCTTAGGCTTTCCTGTAGAACCGCTCGTATGAAATAAAAACTCGTTTTTACCCAATTCCCACTGCCGACAAAAATCAAAAACTTCTTTTTGAAAAGAGTTGACTGGTTCAGGATAATTAGCATTATGTGGATTAAATACGAGCATAAATTAATATTCTCTCCAAAATTAGCCAAACATTCTCTAATTTCGTGGGTTAATAAGGGGTTCAATCATAATTAACACTCATTAATGTCAGAAGAATCGTTTTTAAATCCTATAAATCCTGAAAAGGTTGCTCAAAATCCTGGGTTACTTCCTTATGCCCACACAGCAGGTGGAGCCGTCATTAAGCCGGAAGATATGGGTAAAACTAAAGGACGATCGGTAAAAGCCATGCGCCAGCAAACCGATCGGCAAATGAATCAGCTTTATGAACAAATGGAGGTTTTAGCCAAACAGGCAAAACTTTTGTCCGAACGTAAAGAAATTTCAGAACGAATTTATGATGCCGCTATGGGTTTTGAACCTATCATAAGCGAAACCTATTATTTATATGAAAAAGAATCAGGTCAAGATTTATTATCTTTAGTAGCACCAGAAGAATGGGGTCGCTCTTTTAAATATAGTAGATTTTTAGCAAAAGTAACATTATTAGCGGATCATACTTGGGATGTCACTTACAACGATGATTTAAACGATAAGTAAAATGATAACAAAAGTAAATTGGGAAACCATTAAAGAATACACAGATATTTTATTTCAATTTTATAATGGAATTGGGAAAATTTCAATTAATAGACCACACAAACACAATGCATTTACACCGCTAACAGTCCAAGAAATGTCTGAAGCGATGGAATTAGCACGTCAAGATACAAGAATAGGAGTGATCATATTAACCGGAGAAGGTGGTAAAGCGTTTTGTTCAGGGGGTGATCAAAGTGTGCGAGGAGACGGGGGTTATATAGGACAAGACCAAGTACCAAGATTAAATGTTTTGGATCTGCAAAGACAGATTCGAACTATTCCGAAACCTGTTATTGCCATGGTGGCCGGTTGGGCCATAGGCGGAGGACATGTTTTACATGTGATTTGCGACTTAAGTATTGCAGCCGATAATGCTCGATTTGGTCAGACTGGACCTAATGTAGGTTCATTTGATGGAGGTTTTGGAGCATCCTATTTAGCTCGGGTTGTCGGTCAAAAAAAAGCAAGAGAAATTTGGTATTTATGTGACCAATATGATGCAAAAGAAGCTTATGAAATGGGGCTGGTCAATAAAGTTGTTCCTTTAGAAGAATTAGAAAGTACAACCATATCCTGGTGTGAAAGAATTTTAGAAAAAAGTCCCTTAGCTTTACGAATGTTAAAATCTTCCTTTAATGCTGAGTTAGATGGCCAAGCCGGTATTCAAGAACTAGCGGGCAATGCTACTTTATTATATTATTTATCGGATGAAGCTAAAGAGGGTAAAAATGCTTTCCTAGAAAAGCGCAAACCTGATTTTTCTAAATTCCCTAAATTTCCTTAGTATGAATTATTGGTTAGTAAAATCAGAACCTTTCAAATATTCCTGGGATGATTTCGTTAAAGAGGGGAAATCCGTTTGGGATGGGGTAAGAAATTACCAAGCAAGAAATAATATGAAAGAAATGAAAAAAGGTGATTGGGTCTTTTTTTATCATTCTAATGAAGGGATGGAGGTCATAGGCCTTGCAGAAGTGAAAAAAGAATTTTTTCAAGATCCTACTACAGAAGACCCAAGGTGGGTGGTCGTAGAAATCATACCTATCAAAAAATTCAATAAAACAGTTACTTTAAAAATGATGAAATCCGATGATCGATTGTCTAATTTAGCTCTGATAAAACAATCTAGGTTGTCCGTAACGCCTGTCGGGAAACAAGAATTTGATATAATATTAAGTTTAGCCGAGTAGTACTATGAAAAATCTATTTTTAACTATTGTTTTACAAATTGTAGCGATGCAAATCGGATATGGTCAAATCAATAATAAAAGAATAGAATTTCCCATTCAAGGAACTGACTTAGAATCATTTAATATTCCTATTGGCGATCAAGGGGTAATTGTCTTATCACAATTAAATAAACAATCCTTTAACATTCGTAAATTTTCGACTGATTTAGAGCAAATATGGAGCAGTAATACAAATTTGGAGGCTAACTTAGACTATGTAACCTCTAGCTTTGATGGAACTATTTTATCATTACTATTTAGCCGATTTAGAAGCAATTCATATGTCATTTTCAGAGTTAAGGTAAATTCCGGAGAAATTACTAAATACCAAATTTATTCCGTGGACCGTATTGAAATTTCAAATTTCAAGGCCTTAAACTTCTCCTTATTCATTGGCGGCATGGTGAATAATCAACCAATCATTTTATTTACCAACTTAAAAGAGCGTAAAACAAGGATTTTACCGGCAGTCGTCAAAGGACAAGCTGAAATTCAATCCATGGATTTAGACACGATTCAACAACAAATTAATGTAACTTATTCGGTAGGCGGTAAGGCTAAAGATTATCAATTAATCATCAAATCATTTGATGAAGATGGGAATCAAATAGGCCAAGTGTATATGAATCCTAGTGAAGAATTTGCGATGATGAATGGTAAGTTAAATCAGATAAATGACTCATTGCAAGTTATTGTGGGGACTTATGGCCACAAAAACAGTATAGGCTCATCCCGAGGTCCTAGTTCACAGGGTTTATATTTCAACTCATTTATCGACGGTAACATCATTAAATCAACTTATTATAGTTTTACTAAGTTTACTGATTTTTTTAATTTTCTAACTCCTAAACAAAAGGAAAGGCAGGAGAAAAAAATAAAAGACAAGGAAGTGAAAGGAGAAGATTTGAGGTTGGATTACCGATTG
>CAMARL010000035.1 GCA_945860325.1 Spirosoma fluviale
ACTTGGTATCCACGTATCCAATCAAAAGGCTTTTCTTGAACATAAGGATGCTTCTCGTCTTTAACAAAAAAGTGCTCTGTCCCAGCATCGTAGGCATAACATTTACTAACGATGGGATTTGCTTCTCGTTTAGGAATCTTATTTCCGTGGGTAAATTCCCAAGGATCCTTCATGGCCGTAGGGTAATCCTCCACATGCTTCACATCGCGCCCTCGTTCAAGGACTAACGTTTTTAAACCAGCCTCACAGAGTTCCTTAGCGGCCCAACCGCCAGAAATCCCTGAGCCAATGACAATCGCATCAAATTTATTTTTTAGCACAGACTCTATATTTTTTCCAAAGAACTAAGATTTTTTTCAAAAATCAAACCCCTAAAAATGATTTTGAATCCTAATTTTTTCCCAAATTGCAAATCAACAAATTGACGAAAAATGAAACGATCTGCTTTACTCTTTTTTTTGTTCTTGGGCCTAATAGCGAATATGTTTGCCGCTTCAGATACGCTTCAAGTTTTACAAACGAGTGATTTTAAAGTCAACGGAAAGGGATCAGACGCTGCTTGGGAAAAAACTCCCTGGGTCAATATGCAAAATTCATCCCCCGGAATCGCCTCCTATTCAAGCCAATTCAAGATTTTGTATTCTGAAAAAGGAATCTATGTACTAATGGAAGGTGACGATCAAAAAATTACTACTACATATAAAAAGGATTTTGATGATTTATATAAGGGTGATGTTTTTGAGGTGTTTTTCCACCCAAATCCCAAAGAACCTGTATACTTTGAATATGAGATTAATGCGTTAAATAAAGAGCTCGTTTTACTTGTACCCAATTTCAATAAAAAGTTTTTTGGTTGGATTCCCTGGCATTATGACGGCGATAAAAAAGTCCAAAAAGCTGTTTCCATCACGAAAGAAAAAGAGAAAATGAAAAAATGGTCGGCGGAAATGTTTTTCCCATATACCTTATTCAACCCCTTAGATAACACACCCCCAAAACAAGACACCTATTGGCGAGCGAATTTTTATCGTTTAGATTACGACAGTGGAAAGATGGCTAAATCGGCATGGATTCCTGTTAATGGAACCTTCCATGAATTTGAAAAATTTGGCTATTTGAAATTTAATTAAAATAGGGAGCCCGTTTGTGCTTTTGGTTCGATGCCAACATGCCTATACGCTTTTTCAGTGGCTTCTCTTCCCCGAGAAGTCCTTTTCAAGAAACCTTCTTGAATTAGAAAAGGCTCATATACTTCCTCGATTGTCTCAGCTTCTTCTCCACAGGCGGTGGCAATCGTAGTTAATCCTACGGGACCGCCTTTGAATTTATCAATAATCGTCATTAAAATCCGATTATCCATTTCATCCAAGCCATTTTGATCTACATCCAAGGCATTCAATGCGAACTGGGCAATCTCCACGTCAATAACCCCAGAGCCCTTTACTTGGGCAAAGTCTCTCGTCCGACGCAATAAATTATTGGCGATACGAGGCGTACCCCGACTCCTACGCGCAATTTCAAAAGCCCCCGATTCGTCAATGGGCATTTTTAAAATAGAGGCTGAACGTTTGACAATTTTTGTCAAAAGTACGGCATCATAATATTCTAGTCGGGCATTAATGCCAAAACGAGCACGCAAAGGGGAGGTCAATAAACCTGCCCGAGTGGTCGCCCCAATCAAGGTAAATGGATTTAAACCTATTTGAATGCTTCGGGCGTTTGGACCTGAGTCCAACATAATATCAATTTTATAATCCTCCATCGCAGAATATAAATATTCCTCAACGATGGGATTCAGGCGATGTATTTCGTCAATAAATAAGACGTCAAAGGGTTGCAAATTGGTCAATAAGCCAGCCAAATCGGATGGTTTATCCAACACCGGACCTGATGAAATACGTAAAGTTGACCCTAATTCATTCGCAATAATGTGCGATAAAGTAGTCTTACCTAAACCTGGAGGCCCATGCAATAAAACATGATCTAAAGCTTCCTCACGGGCTTTTGCGGCACCTACAAAAATCTTAAGGTTATCAATAATTTTTCCCTGTCCCGAAAAATCAATAAAACTTAAAGGACGCAAGGCCTTATCATATTCCTTTTCTTGAGGATTCAATGATTCTGATTCACCTGTTAAATAATCTTCGCGCATCTATTTGATAATAATTCAAATTTGAAATCAAAGATAATTTTTTTATTGCGAAGATTTCATAGTTTTGGAAAACCAAAATAAAAACCTAAAACTATGTCATCAATTTTTATAGGCGAACTCGCCGGTACAGCTACTTTATTATATCTTGGAAATGGTGTAGTGGCCAATATGCTTTTAAAAAATACAAAAGGAAATGGAACCGGATTATTAGCCATAGCCGCATGCTGGGCTTTCGCTGTGACCATAGGAATTTTCGTTTCTACCTATTTTGGCTCATCCGCTGCTCATTTAAATCCCATAGTGACCATTGCCGGCTGCATTAAATCAGGAGATTGGGCATTATTCCCAACCTACATCGGAGCCCAACTGATTGGCGCCATGTTAGGCCAACTATTAGTTTGGTTACATTACAAACCGCATTATGACGCGACAGATGATGCCGGAGCCATAAGAGCGTCTTTTTGTACAGATCCAGCGATTAAAAATACGCCCTTTAATTTTATATCAGAGGCTTTTGCCTCAGCCTTAGCTGTTGTGGCTTTAGGAACTTTTTCAAGTATTGAACATGGCCTTGGACCCTTTTTAGTTGGGATTTTAGTGTGGGCGATCGGATTAGGATTAGGCGGAACGACAGGTTATGCCATTAACCCAGCCCGTGATTTAGGTCCTCGAATCATGCATGCTATTTTACCCATTAAAAACAAAGGAACTTCCGATTGGGGATATGCATGGATTCCAGTGTTAGGGCCAGCCGCTGGCGCTGCCATTGGAGCATTTATATTGACGCTTAATTAACAAAATATGTACATAGGATCCATTGACCAAGGCACGACAAGCACTCGTTTTATTATTTTTAATAAAGGAGGTGAAATAATTTCAGTCGGACAAAAAGAACATAAACAGATTTATCCACAAGCCGGTTGGGTCGAGCATGACTCGGATGAAATTTGGCGTAATACCCAAGAAGTCATTGGCTTGGCACTCGGAAAAGCTAATTTATCTGCCAAGGATCTAGCGGCCGTTGGGATAACCAACCAAAGAGAAACCACCCTAGCTTGGAATAAAATCACTGGAAAGCCCTATTACAATGCGTTGGTTTGGCAAGATACTCGGGTAGGTTCTGAACTGGCCGAGTTAGCTAAAGATGGCGGTATGGATCGCTTCAGGGCTAAAACGGGCTTGCCATTAGCCACGTATTTTAGTGGATTAAAATTAAGGTGGCTCCTAAATAATATCAAAGGTTTACGCGAAGATGCTGAAAAAGGAGAAGCGCTCTTTGGCAATATGGATACTTTTATTGCCTGGAATTTAACAGGAGGAGTCGAAGGAGGCATTCACATTACCGACGTAACTAACGCCAGTCGGACCCAATTAATGGATTTAGCTACGTGCCAATGGGATGATGAAATTTTAAAAGTTTTATCGATTCCAAAAGCGATGTTGCCAACGATCCAAGCCAGTTCAAAAGTATATGCAAAAGCAAAAGGGGTTTTGGGTGGAGTTCCATTGGCGGGGATTTTAGGGGACCAACAAGCTGCTTTGGTGGGTCAAACCTGTTTTAATCCAGGCCAAGGAAAAAATACGTACGGAACAGGATGTTTTTTATTAATGAATACGGGAGAAAAGCCGGTTCAATCCAAGCATGGATTATTGACTACCGTAGCTTACCAGTTGGGCAACGAACCTGTACATTACGCATTAGAAGGATCTGTAGCCATTACCGGGGCACTCGTTCAGTGGTTAAGAGATAATTTGGGCATCATAAAAAATAGTCCAGATATCGAAAAATTAGCCAAAGAAGTGGACGACAATGGAGGATGCTATTTTGTCCCTGCATTTTCAGGTTTATATGCTCCTTATTGGAAGCAAGATGCGCGCGGTGTTTTGGTGGGTTTAACACGCTTTGTTAATAAATCACATATTGCCCGAGCGGCTTTAGAGGCCACCGCTTTTCAAACTTGGGAAGTGTTGGAAGCCATGGAAAAAGATGCAGGAATATCGATCACTTCATTAAGAGTAGATGGAGGAATGGTGGTCAACCAATTGCTCATGCAATTCCAATCGGATATTTTGGGTGAAGAAGTGATATGTCCAAAAATCATAGAAACAACCGCTTTAGGAGCGGCCTATGCAGCGGGATTAGCCGTTGGATATTGGGAAAATCTTGATGACCTACGTAAAAATTGGGCCATTGCAAATACATGGAAACCGAATATGTCCGTTGACACACGCACCAAAATGCGCGCACAATGGAAGAAAGCAGTCACAAAAAGTTTTGACTGGGCTGAAGATTAATTAGCCCCTTTTAACTTTAGGTGTATCTAGGCGAGTAGTTCCATACGCTGGACAATTGTTGCTTTGAGCACATGAGCTCATAAACAAGGCGGCTAGTATGGCAAGGGCTGCAATTTTTTTCATATCTATACGGAAGCTAATTTTTCAGTTTTAACCATTTCTGGATTTTCAATTTCGATAATGACATTTTGAATCACTTCTTTGTCTTGATTATATCCCAAAATCGTTAACATTGGGCCACTCAATTGCTCCTCAGAAAACAACCTAGTCGTAATCGTCCCATCCTCTAATCGATCTACAATCACATGCTTAGGAGCGGGAATCAAACAATGTTGAATTCCACCATAACCCCCCAAAGACTCCTGATAAGCACCAGTATGGAAAAATCCTACATATTGCCTTTCAGAATCTTCCTCAAAAATGGGTAAATATAAATCAGAACTATGCGCTTCCGTATTATAAAAATCCATGGAGGAGCAAGTCAAACCTCCTAAGTTCACTTTCTGATAAGGTAGGCCCCAATTATTGACCGGAAGCATAATGTATTTTTGGTTCATACCCCATGAATCAGGCAATTGGGTAATAAATGAACCGTCAATCATGTACCAAAGCTCCTTGTCATTTTGAAGTTTTTGATCAATAATTTCATACAGAACGGCCCCACTTTCACCGACGGTATAAGAACCGAATTCAGTGAAAATATTAGGTACAGGTACATTGTTTTTATTGCAAATCCATGAAATCGATTCTACAATTTCATCGACCATCGCCTGGTAATCATAACTAAATTGAAGTGAAGTCTGAATCGGCAAGCCTCCGCCTAGATCGATTGAATCTAACTCAGGACAAATCTTTTTTATTTCACAATACTTATAAATAAAACGACTCAATTCAGACCAATAATAGGCACTATCCTTGATCCCAGTATTGATAAAGAAGTGCAACATTTTTAAGTTGAACTTTGGATTGGGCTTTATTTTTTCCTCGTATAATGTGTTAACATCTGAATATCGAACCCCTAACCGAGACGTATAAAACGAGAAATCGGGCTCCTCATCGGTAGCAATGCGAATCGCTAAATTTACTTTATCTGCAGTCACCGATTTTTCATAAAAATCGATCTCTTTTAAATTATCAAGAATTGGAATGCAATTAAATCCATCATTAATTAATTCGGAAATAAACTGCGTGTACAAAGGTTGCTTGTATCCATTACAAAGAATATAGGTCGATTTCGAGACTTTTCCTTGGTTGTACATATCCCGAATAATAGAAATATCAAATGCACTACTCGTTTCTAAATGGACATGTTGCTTCAAAACTTCTTCTAAAATAAAAGAGAAATGAGACGATTTTGTACAATAACAATAGGTGTAATTAGCTTTGTAATTATATTTTTTAATCGCATTTCTGAACAATAGCTTAGCATTTTCAATGTGCTCAGAGATTTTTGGCAAATACGATATTTTTAATGGCGTCCCATATTGCTTGATGATTTCCATCAAAGGAACATTGTTGAACAACAATTCATTGTCCTCATTAATGTTAAATTCCCTCGTCGGAAATTCAATCGTTTGATCAATAAGATCGATATAATTTTTCATTCTTAATCAACAAATATATGTACTCAAGTTGTTTGAGTTAATGTAAAAACGTGCAAAACTGCAATAAAAGTATGTACTTTGCAAACTATTCAACATAATGTTATATGCCGAAGATTCATTTTGTCGCAATTGGTGGCGCTGCGATGCATAATTTAGCCTTAGCTTTAAAAGCCAAAGGATATCAAATCACAGGTTCAGATGATGAAATATATGAGCCTTCTAAAAGTTTATTAGCTTCCCATGGGATCCTACCAGGTGAATTTGGCTGGTTTCCTGAAAAAATTACAGCAGATTTAGATGCGGTCATTTTAGGGATGCATGCCAAAGCCGACAATCCAGAATTAATACGGGCCCAAGAATTAGGCATAAAAATCGAATCCTACCCTTCTTTTTTATATGAAGTAAGTAAACACAAACAACGTATTGTGATCGCGGGAAGCCATGGAAAAACAAGCATCACTTCCATGATTTTACATGTGTTGAAAAGTCTACATAGAAAATTCGATTATTTAGTTGGCGCCCGCATTGAAGGATTTGAATTAATGGCTTCTTTATCAGACGCCCCCATCATCATTATTGAGGGTGATGAATATTTAGCTTCTCCGATCGATCGACAAGCCAAATTTTTATTATACCAACCCCATATTGCCTTAATTTCTGGAATTGCGTGGGATCACATCAACGTATATCCTACATTCAAATCTTACACAGATTCATTCGATCAGTTAATCAAGCAAATGCCCAAAGCGGGTCATTTATTTTTTGATCAAACAGATGCTACGTTAAGTAATTTAGTTAAAAACTGTCCAGAAGATGTCGATGTAAATGGATATGAAGCACAAGAGGCAGAAATTAAAAACGGGAATACCATTCTTTTGGGGGTGGATGGAAAAAGATATGAAATCCAAGTTTTTGGCCAGCATACGTTAAAAAATTTAAATGCGGCCCGCTTAATTTGCGAAGAGATCGGTGTTTCAAGCACGGATTTTTATACGAGCATATCCACGTTTAAGGGTGCGGCAAAAAGACTTGAGTTAGTTGCCAAAAGCACAAATTCATTATTATATAAGGATTTTGCTCATGCCCCATCAAAAGTAGCTGCAACGACTTCAGCGCTAAATGAACAATATCCAGAAAGAAAATTAGTGGCTTGCTTAGAGTTGCATACTTTTAGCAGTTTAAATCCGGCATTTTTGCCTGAATATGAATCCACCTTAGCTAAGGCGGACGAAGCCATTATTTATTTAAGCGAGCATGCTCGGCAAATAAAACAAATGGATCGAATGGAAGAATCGTTGGTTCAAAACTATTTTAAACATCCCTCATTGAAAGTTATTCGAGATTCTTCCACATTAGCCACAGAGCTGACTGGTAAATCATGGCAAGAGGCTAATTTACTGATGATGTCTTCAGGGACTTTTGATGAATTAGATTTAAAAGATTTGGGGACAAAAATGGGCTTGTCAATTATTTAAAATAATATCAAGTTCCGTTTTAAAATTGGCCAATAGCATCTCTTTCATGCTTATTTTCCTTTTTTGCGTATTGATTTTACTTTGAATAGGTTTTTCCTCCATTTGACGATCTTGCTCAGCTTGGGCAATAAAATCATCCAATTCGCCTTTTTCCTTTTTTGTCATGTAATCCATTTGATTAATCATGATTTTCAATTGCTCCAAGCGGGGTTTTTCGTTTAAGTTGGCATGCCGATATGAAATTACTCGTAACAAATAATTCATTTCAAAAATCTTATCACATGCGTTTCTAAATCGCTCTGCCATGGAACGGTCAATGGTCTTAATTTGAGCAGACACCTCTTTCCATTTAACCAAATAAGCTTTTGCAAGCTCTGCTGTGGCCGCCATATTAGCTTGATCACTTAACTTTATTTCAAGCTCGCCAGTCATCGTGCTCAATTCCTGAACACGTGGGTCCACCCGAGGCTTATAGTCGATACCTTTAATTCGATTATACTTCTCAAAAAACATATCATTGGCCTTCTTGAAATTCTTCCAAAGCATCGATTGCTTTTTAGGAGGCAAACCTAAAATAGTTTTCCACTCCTTTTGCAATTCTTTCACCTTCACGACTGAATCATCAATATCTTCAGCCTTTCTTAATTGGTGTACTGCGTCAATAAACCCTTGAAGAATGGCAATTTTCTCGTCGATTTGACGATTTTTTTCTTCAAAATAAGCTCTTCTACGAAGGAAAAATGCATCTAGTACCGCTTGGAACTCTTCAGAAAGTTCATCCTGAAATTGTTTGTCTACTGGACCCGTTTTAACCCACTTAGTTTTTGTATCTAATAAATCTTCGGTGGCTTTAAGGATATCTTCCTGTTCAGCTAATTGAATAGCATCTTGAATCAATGCTCTTTTTATCTCCAGATTTTTAATTTGATTATTTTGAATAAGTCCACGCAGGTAGGACTCCATTTGATCCAATTGGTCAAATAAAGGAATGAAATCACCTAAACCGTCAAAATTGCCTAAATAGGCTTTCATTTGAACGACCTTCGTTAGAAAGGAGCCTTTATTTTGAACCGTGGTCACTTCGCGAGCTAAAATATTGACTTTATTATTAGCTAAATCAAAACGTTTGACAAAATAAGCTAAAGAAGCTTCTTCTGTTTCACGTACAAAACCAATTTCTCTTTGTGGGAAATTTAAATAGGGACGTATGAAAACCTTGCCATCTTGGCAAAATCCATACTCGTTTTCAGTGGCAGATTTCATAAGTTTAAATCATAGAGCTTCAAGCAAATGCTTTGGCTCAAATTGTACTTTATAATTTTTATCAAAATATTTAACTCACGAATTTATTTAAAAATAAATGAATAATTGAAGAATTTTTGATTAGAAATTCAAATTTTAAAACAAAAATCACATTCTTTGCAGGTTATTAGAAAAAATTCAATCAAAATATGAGTAACGAAACCATTATATTTTCCATGGAACGCGTTTCTAAGGTAATTCCTCCTCAGAAAACGATCATTAAAAATATTTACCTTTCTTTTTTTTATGGAGCCAAAATTGGGGTCCTCGGACTTAATGGTTCCGGTAAATCCACCTTGCTACGAATTATCGCAGGGCTTGATAAATCATTTACAGGCGATGTGGTTTGGTCCCCGGGATATACCGTGGGAATGTTGGAGCAAGAGCCCCAACTTGATCCTCAAAAAACGGTTTTAGAGGTCGTGGAAGAAGCGGTGCTTGAAATTAAAAATTTACTGAAAGAGTTTGACGAAATAAATGAGGCCTTCGGTGATGCAGATGCGGATTTCGACAAACTTTTAGCGAGGCAGGGAGAAGTTCAGGAAAAATTAGATCACTTTAATGCTTGGGAATTAGATAACCGATTAGAAAAAGCGATGGACGCCTTACGCTGTCCAGATCCTACAGCACTTATTAATACCCTTTCGGGAGGAGAAAAAAGACGTGTCGCTTTGTGCCGATTATTGTTACAAGAGCCGGATGTTTTATTATTAGATGAACCGACCAACCACTTAGATGCGGAATCTGTTGAGTGGCTGGAGCAACATTTACGTCAATATAAAGGAACGGTAATCGCGGTAACTCACGATAGATATTTCTTAGATAATGTAGCAGGCTGGATTTTAGAACTAGATCGGGGCGAAGGAATTCCTTGGAAGGGAAATTATTCATCTTGGTTAGAGCAAAAACAAAATAGATTAGCCAAAGAAGAGAAGACAGAATCTCGTAGACAAAAAACATTACAGCGTGAATTAGAATGGGTGCGCATGTCGCCCAAAGCACGCCAAGCAAAATCGAAAGCCAGAATTGGTGCTTACGAAAAATTATTATCGGAAGAGAACAGGCAAAAGGAAGACAAGTTAGAATTGTTCATTCCTGCAGGCCCAAGGTTAGGAAATAAAGTCATTGAAGTACAAGGCGTTTCCAAATCTTTTGGTGACAAACTATTATACGAAAATGTAAGCTTTTCATTACCTCCTGCTGGGATTGTTGGTATTATTGGACCCAATGGTGCGGGAAAAACGACGATGTTTAAATTGATTACAGGCCAACTTCAGCCAGACAGTGGAAGTTTTGAGGTTGGCGAAACTGTAAAATTAGCCTATGTAGATCAAGAGCATAATCAATTAATGGCTGAAAAATCAGTTTTTGAAACGGTTTCAGATGGTAATGACTGGGTGATGTTGGGCGGAAAGCAGTCAAATGCGAGGGCATACGTAAGTAAATTTAATTTCAACGGAGCAGATCAAGAGAAAAAAATTGCCAATTTATCTGGAGGAGAGCGTAATAGAGTCCATTTAGCCATGATGCTAAAAGAGGGAGCCAATGTGCTTTTGTTGGATGAGCCGACTAACGACCTGGATGTAAATACATTAAGGGCTTTAGAAGAAGGATTAGAAAATTTTGCTGGTTGTGCCGTAGTCATTTCCCACGACAGATGGTTCTTAGATCGAATTGCTACTCATATTTTGGCATTTGAAGGAGATTCCCAAGTCACTTATTATGAAGGGAATTATTCAGAATACGAAGAAGCTCGAAAGAAGAGATTAGGAAATGATATAACGCCTAAACGAATTAAATACAAGAAATTGCAGTAGAGTTGGGCATTAATAATTTTAATTATGACACCAAGAGAAAAAATTCAATTAGTCATTGACGAAATGGGTAAAGTAGTGATTGGGCAGGAGCGCTTGATCAACCGACTATTAGTGGGACTTTTCACCGGTGGACACGTGCTTTTAGAAGGAGTTCCTGGATTAGCCAAAACGTTAACGATTAATACGCTTGCTAAAATCTTAGATTTACATTTCCAACGTATTCAATTCACGCCTGATTTATTGCCATCGGATTTAGTGGGGACTATGATTTATAATCCGCTTAAAAATGAATTTGAGGTAAAAAAGGGGCCTATTTTTGCTCAAATCATTTTGGCAGATGAAATTAACCGTGCCCCTGCAAAAGTTCAATCGGCTTTGTTGGAGGCCATGGCTGAAAAGCAGGTGACCATCGGGGAAACTACCTATCCATTGGATAAGCCATTTTTGGTTTTGGCTACTCAAAATCCTGTGGAGCATGAAGGAACTTTTCCATTGCCTGAAGCGCAAATGGACCGATTTATGCTCAAGGTATTTTTAAATTACCTGGATAAAGATCAAGAGCTAGAAGTGATGAGAAAGATGTCCAATATGGACTTTGCCTATGAGCCTAAAGCCATTTTGACTTTTGACGATATTCAAAATATTCGAAAAGAAATTAATAAGATTACCATCAGTGAAACACTAGAAAAGTACATCATTGAACTCATATTTGCCACCAGAAATCCAACTGATTATGGCCTAACGAAAGAGGCCGATTACATCCAATTTGGCGCATCTCCGAGAGCAAGTATTCACTTAAATCTAGCCGCCAAAGTAATGGCCTATTTGGAAGGTAGAGACTACGTATTGCCAGAAGACATCAAGGAAATGACGCCTGATGTGTTAAATCATCGCATTATTTTAACGTATGAAGCCGAAGCAGATAATATTTCCACCCTTCAAATCATTCAAACGATTTTAAGTTCGGTAGCCATTAATCGCTAATACTGAGTAAATAATAGGCGAACATCTTTTAATAAAATAGCCTCTATCAGGCACCCAATTTATACTCCAGTAATCAAAGAGAAAAAAATCAGCGCGAACTAATCCGCGCTGATTTTTTTTATTTACGAAGTATTAAAATACTAGGGTCATTGATATATCGGCCCGATTTAGCCCCATATAACGAAAGTCCATTGGGATATCCTTCCGGAACTTCTAATCGAATAGTCAATTTACCTGTCGCATTCGCAATTTCAATCGATGAGCGAGGTAAGGTGCATTGAACCCAATATCCATAGGTTCCAGGCTCGTCCAACTTATGATTGCGCGCTTGATAAAACCACGATAAAACTCCTTGGTGATCCGCAGGATCATCCTCCAAATCAAATGAAGCAGCAAATTGTCCATTGGATAAAATCTGAACTACAGAAGGATTCTTTTTATTATCTGTTTGTGGATAGGCATTAGGGTTTTTACTTGGATCAAAGGTTCCTTTGCCCAACATATAATCCCCGTTCATTGCGCCAGAATTTGGCTTATCCTTACCTAACATAGATTTTGACGATGCCTCCACAAAAAAACTAACTTGGTCTATGGACTCCAAAGGCATCTTTGCCCAATCAAATGTGTATTCAAAATAACCTGAACCTGCCCCATTCATTTTATTTCCTAAGACGCCAGACCATTGTTTAACAGACCATGCTGCTTTCGAAATTTTATCCACAGGCACCGTCATTAAAATTTGCTTGGGCGTTAAATTTATTTTCCCTTGCTCCACAATTAAAGAAACAAAGTTTTGATGCAACACTTGCCCATTGCCATCTTCCAATTTCAATATCAATGTGTTTAAGGACTTCTCCTCAGGCAAGGTTATCTCCAATGAATCCAAGGCTTTGACAGACCATGGGGTCCAAACAATTTGCTTCGATTTTGACCACCTGTTTTTCTTTTCTCCCAATGCATTTTGTCCAGAAAACTCCATTTTTAACACAAGCTCTTTGGGTAAATCAGTGGCGCCAATTAAGGCAGATAAGGTTAAAGGAATTTTTAATTTTTCGCCTCCTTTTCCAGCCCAGGCAATTTCCTGGCCTGTCGACAAGTAAAATGGGCCGTGCAGATCTTTCAACGTCATCCCAGGTGCCATGGCTCCTAGTCCCGTTTCCTTTTCCGTACGATCAAATCGATAATACCCGTTCCACTCATTAATGACATCGTGGTGTTCCGTGTATAACCAACCGGCCATTTTGGGGAAATTACGGAATGAGTTCATGGCCTTGTGATAATCCCAGGTATAATCCACATCCCCTGAACTTCCATCATAGCCCCATACATTTCCAAATTCCGAATTAATCATCGGTTGGTTCCCCTGCTTATATCCTTTTTCAAAATTCCAAGTACTCCCCGGAAAAGTATTGTCCGATTGCTCCTTATTGAATTTATCCCATTCATAACCAGGCAAATAAGAATGCCATGAGTGAATATCCGTTTCTGTATGTCCCTTTCCGCAACAAATCGAATTATCTTCGACTAATCGAGTGGGGTCTAAGGATTTAGCTTTCTTGTACACGTCAACCACCCACTTTTGGGTCTCTGGGGTATAGACCCGGCGCTTTTTACCGTCTACCGTGATATCTGAAAGTAAGCCCCAAGTTTCATTAAAGGTAATCCAAGAAAAAATAGAGGGATGGTTAAAATCTCTACGAACCATTTGCTCCAAGGTATACTCCGTTTCTTTTTGCATATCTGCATCTGGTGGACCCCAAGAATTAGGAACATCCGCCATGACTAATAATCCTAATTTATCGGCCCAATACAGTTTTCTAGGCACTTCAATCTTAACGTGTGTACGGATTCCATTCAAGCCAATTCTCTTACTGCGCATGATTTCTTCCCGCATAAAATCGTCGGTTGGGAAGGTGTAAAACCCTTCAGGATGGTAACTTTGATCGAGGGCCAATTGCAAATAAATGGGTTTGTTATTAAGCGCAATGTATGGAATTGTGCTCCCTGGTAAATTCATCACGGATATTTTTCTCATCCCGAAATACCCCTTCACCTCATCTGATTGAACGCCCTCACCTACTTGAATCTGATAGTTATATAAAAATGGATCCTCTAAAGACCATAGATGTGCATTAGGTATTTTAATTTCAATTTGAGCAGTTTTGGCTCCAGCGGCAATTATTTGTGA
>CAMARL010000036.1 GCA_945860325.1 Spirosoma fluviale
TTAGGCACATCACGGAAGACATCTATTTCATAACCGACCAACTTCCCAGCTAATTTAATATTTTGTCCTCCTCGACCAATCGCCATAGACACTTGGTCAGAATTCAAAAATACGGAAATACGTCGGCGCTCCTTGTCGATCGTCATCGAGTTCAACTTCGCAGGACTCAAGGTACGGGCAACCAACAACTCCAAATTTTCAGTAAAATTAATTACATCTATATTTTCATTCTGCAATTCACGAACAATTCCATGAATACGAGAACCTTTCATCCCTACACAAGCTCCAACAGGATCAATTCGGTCGTCATAAGACTCAACGGCTACTTTAGCACGCTCGCCTGGTTCACGCACAATCTTGCGTATCGAGATTGTTCCATCATAAATTTCAGGAATCTCTTGCTCAAATAAACGCTCCAAAAATACCGGAGAAATTCGAGATAATATAATTCTAGGTGTACCATTCGCCATTTCCACTTTATGAATAATGGCACGAATCGTCTCACCCTTTTTGAAACGATCTTTTGAAATCATCTCTGTTTTAGGCAAAATCAATTCATTGTCATCATTATCCAATAAAATCAACTCGCGACCTAAAATTTGATATACTTCCGAAGTCACCAACTCCCCAACCAAATCCTTATACTTATCATACAAACTCTCCTTCTCAATATCTTTAATTTTCTGAATCAAAGTTTGACGAGCCGTTTGAACCACTCGACGACCAAAGTCCTCCAGCTTAATCAACTCAGCCACCTCTTCTCCGATTTCAAAATCTGGCTCGATTAATTTAGCCTCAGCCAATGGAATTTTATCAAAATCCCAGATGTCTTCCGAGTTATCGTCAACAATCTCCCGAGTTCGCCACATCTCCAAATCACCACTCTCAGGATTGATAATGACATTAAAATTCTCATCTGATCCAAATTTCTTACGAATCATCGTTCTGAAAACTTCCTCCAAAACAGAAATCATCGTCGGTTTGTCAATGTTCTTATCTCGAGCAAAGTCCGAAAATGACGAAATTAATTCAACACTGTTCATTGCTATCTTTACGTTTTTTTATTGAAATGTTACCTGTACTTTTATTTTATCTACGGCCGCCAACTGTATCCATGAAGATTCTTTGGCAACTACTTTTTTATGCTTCACCATTTTTTCTACTAAAACCTCCACCGCCACATCCGTATAACCCATTAAAACTCCTATCACCGGATCCTCCCCCACTAACCATACTTTAATTTGTCTGCCTACATTCTTCTTAAACTGCCAACCATGGGTCAATGGATAATCTAAACCCGGCGAAGAAACCTCTAAATTATAAGCCTCCTCTATCCATTCGTTCTCCTCCATATGATGACCCAATTTCCTGCTCAATAAAGCACATTCTTCGATCGTCACCCCCTCCTCTGTATCCAATAATATCGAAATTAACGTTCTCCTAGCCCCTATTGTTACTTGTAAGTCAACCAAAAAAATAGGCCCTTTCCCCACATAATCATCAATCCAAACGTTAATTTTTTGATTCAAATCACTCATCTCTCTAGGGCTAGAAAACAAAAAGAGGGATTAAAACCCCTCTTCATTTCTCAAATTACAAATGCAAAGATACGTAAATATTTCAAAATACCAACAAATTATCCAATATCACCCCTTTTGCGTACAAAATGTTGATCATATTTTAAGAAAAATTTCGTTAATTGCATGTCAAAATCACAAGATTATACAAGAAAATTTTTACACTATGGCGTACGGCTTATTAAAAGGGAAACGAGGTATTATTTCAGGAGCATTAAATGAAGATTCTATTGCTTGGAAAATTGCTCAAAGAGCACACCAAGAAGGTGCAACCTTCACATTAACAAATGCTCCCTTAGCCATGCGTATGGGCGAAATCAATAAATTAGCTGAAGAAACCGGTGCCAAGATCATCGGTGCAGACGCTACGTCAATTGAAGAATTAGAAAATCTATATGATGAATCCTTGGAATTCCTTGGAGGCCCTGTTGACTTTGTTTTGCATTCCATCGGCATGAGCACAAACATCCGAAAAGGCCGTGAATATAGCGATTTGAACTACGAATGGTTCCTAAAATCACTCGACGTTTCAGCTCTATCTTTTCACAAAATGATGCAAGTCGCTCAGAAAAAAGATGCCATCGCCCAAGGAGGTTCTGTGGTAGCCCTTTCTTACATCGCAGCCCAACGATCATTCCCCGATTATACCGATATGGCGCAAGCAAAAGCCATGTTAGAGTCTATTGCGCGCTCTTACGGATATCATTACGGAAAAGCCAAAGGAGTTCGCGTCAATACCGTATCACAATCGCCAACAAAAACAACAGCTGGAACCGGAATTAGTGGTTTCAATGCTTTTTATGAATATGCAAACCAAATGTCACCACTAGGTAATGCAACCGCAGATGATTGTGCCGATTATGTTATTACCTTATTTTCCGATTTAACTAAAAAAGTAACGATGCAAAATCTTTTCCATGATGGAGGATTTTCTTGCGTAGGTATCTCGGAGGAAATCGTAGAAAAAATGGAACAAGGTCTAAAATAATACCTCATGATACGTTCGTTCTTGATTATGTTTTCTTGCCTTTGGTTTCACCAAAGCGCAGTTGCATTTCCTCCAGAACGTTTCCCAATCCCACCGGCATCGGCCAACCGGCTTTTTTATATACAAAGAAGCTCAAACGCCAATACCGTTGTTTATGATGCGAATATTTTAGCCAATAAATCCCTGAATCCCAACCAGCCCGTTCATACCTATTGGATTCGCTATGCGGACAATGGCCAAAAGGAAGAATTAAATTTAATTCAAAGAACGCTGGCCTATGGTTTATATACCAATAAAATCAAAGATGAAATCAATAGCTTCGAGGGGTATTTTTTAGCCTACCGAAAGCGAAAATTTGTTGTCAAATTAAACGCTAAAAATCAAGCGATAGCTCTTTTTCCCATCAACGGGAAACTTCAAATTTTAGAACACGTTTTTGTCAATGTGGACGAATCAGGTTTTACCCCCAATGTCATTTACATTGAACTATTTGGCAAAGACGAGGTGACCAACAAAGACGTTTATGAACGTTTTAAGCCTTAATTTCTTTAGAAAAATCTTGATTATTGCCATTAAATGAATTGGGGAGGAAATGAAATCTCCTCCCGTTCATCATCTTTAAAACTTCCAAAACAAACTCGCTTGAACATTTCTACTTTGACCCGTGTAGCCATATAACTCAACGATTTCTTGGCCCAGGAGGTTTTTAACCATCAGCGATGCATTCAAGTTTTTGCTAATTTGATACCCTACTTGCAGTTCCGTCCAAAGATAATTTTTCAAGACCTTAGGCACTGTTGAATAAATGGATTCATCATAAAAATAATCCTTGCGTTCGCCAACAAACTGCGCCATGAATGAAAAATTCAATTTTGAATTGGCATTGAATATAACTCGAGCTTGCAATTGATTCGTAGGACGCCTAATTAAGGATGAATACGTAGAATCTTTCCCATCAAATTTATTCTGCATGGTACCATTCAAATACGTATAAGAAACATTTCCTGTCCACTTCTTTTTTGTAAAACTCAACTCTGCCTCAAGGCCTCGAGTAGTTTGTTGGGACACATTTCCATATTTACCGTAAGGCTCAACTGAGATTGATTGAAATACTATTCCATCTTTTACGTCATTTTGAAACCCAACTAATCGTGCATGGAAATTGCCCATATTCTGTTCAAGACCTAATTCAAAGGTTTTCCCTTGTTCTGGCTTTAATGCCAAATTCCCGTAAGGAGAGAATAATTGATATAAGGATGGCGTTTTAAAACTTGTGTAATAATTTATAAAAGCTTTACCAGATTTCGAGTATTTCCAATATGGATTAATATTGACCGTAGAAAAATCCCCAAAAGTAGATTGACGATTCCATCGGCCGCCAATTTCCACCCCTAGATTTGAATTCCATTCTTTTTGGATGGTCAAATACGTGCCAAAAATGGATTGATTTGCGATGCTTTCGGCTAATTTGGGAGAATCATACCGACCATATGCGCTAACGGAAAAATCAGATTGTTGGGTTGCTTGATTTTTATATTCAGCCCCTAAAACATATTCGATTTGCTTTAAAAATGTTCCCTTCAAATAGGCCTCAGCCCCTTGATTGACACCCTTATAGGTAGATTCACTATAATTCGACCAGGCGTTTAACGGAATATACGTGGAATCATTTCGAAAAACTCGATCAATCACATCTTGAAAACCTCGAACAAAAAGATCCCCGTGCTTTAATTGATATTGCCATTGCAATCGAATGGAATTAGATTTAGCTTTTGACGTATAGTCCCGATCATCCATAAATGGCCCTGCATCCAAATTTCCTTGGTAAAACAAGGCTTGATAATTTACGTCGATCAACGACCTTTTGCCGATGGGCCTGGACCAAGTCGCCGAAATGGATTGTTGGCGCATCCCATCATTTTCACCCTTTTTTACACTATCCTTAGCAGCAGAAAAACCATCGGTAGAATAATTTTGCAAAGAAATCCCAAACCTATTTTTTGCCAATTGGGTATTGACTTGGACTTGTGCAGAATAAGTTCCAAATCCTCCTCCCTGAATTAATAATGACCCATTTGTCACATCTTTATCGGACTTCTTGGTGACTAAATTAATGACGGCCGACATCGCATCGGAACCATATAAAGTGGATTGCCCCCCTTTTATAATTTCAATTTTTTGGATGTTGGCCAAATTAATCAAATTCCAATCCATCACTTGGCTTATATGCGAAGGGTCATTTAGCGGAAATCCATCCATCAACAATAACACATGGCCTGTATTGGCACCTCGCACGTAAATTTCTTGGTTTGAACCCGGCGCGCTGCGCGCGCCTACGACCGAGATCCCCACCTGCTCCTGCAATAATTCACCCAAACTTTTACCTAAACTCGCACGTATTTGTTCCGTGGTAATGAGTGTTAGGACTTTGCCCGTGCGGGCCAACTTCCCCGCCAATTTTGGCGCGGAGACTTCCACTTCCTCTAAAATCGTTACCGTGTCTCTCCCTGATTTAAACGATAGATCAGTGGGATGAGTCGAATGGAAATCACTCGAAAAAGCATAACTAGGCTGTAGCATAAACGTGTTAGCCAATACAGAACCAGACTGTAGCATAAACGCAACAGCCAATACAGAACTAGACTGAAGCAAAAACGCAACAGCCACCCGTGCAAAACATTGCACTTTTTTAACAGAAAACATACAACATGCCCATTTCGGGGCCATAAAAAATGGAAATAAATCGAACGCTCAACCTCAGCCCATCCTCCGTAGTCCAAGATTAAGTATCATTTAAGGCAGGTCTCCTGACTCATTTTTATTACCTTTCTTACCTTCCCAGTTGCCCAGTGGTCTATTAGAAAAGCATTACAAAAATTTACAGTTGCGGGGACAGTGCTAGATTTCAACTAGCTTCCCTATTATGTGTTTACCCCTTATTGAAAAGAAGCACACACCCTAAACTGTTGCAAATCTAAGCCAATTATAGCGCAAAAAAAACCACTATTTGATCATCAACCTGATAAAATTTAAAATGATCAGTTAAATAATTCCATTTCTCGAAAAATCTCAGCTAATTGCCTCATCAATAAAAAACAAATGCCTGATCAAATAAGATGTGCGTGGTGTTCAAATGACACCCTTTACCAAGATTACCACGATCTAGAGTGGGGAAAAGAAATGCACGACGACCATGCACTTTTTGAACTCTTAAGCCTCGAAGGATTTCAATCGGGATTAAGTTGGATTACGATTTTAAGAAAAAGAATCCATTTTAGAACTCAATTCGAAAATTTCGACTACACCAAACTAGCACATTGGACAGAAGAAAAACAAAACGAGGCAACGTTAAACCCAAACATTATTCGAAATAGACTCAAAATACAATCCGTAAAAACGAATGCCATCGCCTTCATGAAAATTCAGGAAAAATTTGGTAGCTTTGATCGATATATTTGGGAATTTGTGGACTATAATCCCATCCTAAACCATTTCCACAGCCTAAAAGATTTACCTGTCAGTACCGAAATTTCCGAGAACATAAGTAAATCACTTAAGAAACATGGTTTCCGATTTGTCGGCCCAACCATCTGTTATTCTTTTATGCAAGCCTCTGGAATGACCATAGATCACACATTAGATTGCTTTTGCCACCCAAAAAACAACCATGAATAACAGGATAGTCATTATCCCGACTTACAACGAAATCGAAAACATCACAGCCATCATCGAAAAGGTGTTGAGCCTGAAACCGCATTTCAATGTTTTGATCGTGGACGATGGTTCCCCTGATGGTACGGCTAATGCCGTAAAATTAGTCCAAAATGAAAATCCCTCCCGAATTTATCTCATCGAAAGAAAAGGGAAAATGGGACTCGGAACCGCTTATATCGCAGGATTTAAATGGTCCATCGAAAATAATTATGATTTTATCTTTGAAATGGATGCCGACTTTTCACACAATCCAAAAGATCTTATCCGACTTTTTTACGCCTGCGCAAGCCCAGAAGAATTAAAGTCCGAAAAAATTGATCCCTCGTATGCATTATCCGCCGACATGTCCATCGGCTCTCGGTATATAAACGGAGTCAATGTAGTTAATTGGCCCATGGACCGAGTATTAATGTCCTATTTCGCTGGATTTTATGTTCGATTCATCACCGGAATGCCCATTCAAGACGCTACCGCAGGTTTCGTTTGCTACCGGAAAAAAGTGCTAGAAACGATCCCCCTAGACCAAATAAAATTTATTGGCTACGCATTCCAAGTAGAAATGAAATTCACTACGTGGAAATACAAATTCAATATTCTTGAAGTACCCATCATTTTTACGGACCGAACAAAAGGTACAAGCAAAATGTCTGCCAATATATTTAAAGAAGCCATTTTCGGGGTAATCCAACTCAAAATAAATAGCTTATTTAACCGATATCACCGAGCATCATGAGCGACGCAGCCCTCTATCAAACGTTAAAATCGGTGCACATCATTCTGGTCACCTCATGGTTTGCCGGACTTTTCTACTTACCCCGTTTACTCGTTTATCACGCAGAAGCTCAACAAAAACCCGAATTAGAAAAAAGTATTCTCTCCACGCAATTTGAGAAAATGGAGAAAATTCTTTTCAATGCGATCATGATACCCGCCTTTTGGCTGACCTGGATTTCAGGGATTTCACTGATATACTTGGTTTGGTGGGATTCTTTTGGCCAACAACCCTGGTTGCATCTTAAATTAGCGTTTGTCGTCTGCATCACGATCTATCACTTCTATTGCAGACACCTAATCCGCAGCTTCAGAAATCAAAATTTCATTCTTTCCGGAAACCAATTGAGACTCTTTAATGAAATTGCGACCATATTGCTCGTCGCAGTAGTATTTATCGTAGTAGCCAAGAATACGTTCGATTGGGTATATGGACTTTTAGGCTTTGTTGCCTTCGCCATCGCCATCATGTCAGCCGTGAAAATCGTAAAAAAAATTAGAGAAAAATCTAACTAAGGGAGCGATCCATTTCTCGCTTCACATCCTTTTCCTTAATGTCATCCCGCTTATCAAAGGTCTTCTTTCCTTTAGCCAAGGCAAAATTCAATTTCGCATAGCCATTGTCCGAAATAAATAAACGAGTAGGTATAATGGTTAAACCCACATTCTTTAATTCCTTCTGCAACTTCCCTAATTCCCTTTTTGATAACAACAATTTTCGATCTCGAAGCGGGTCATGATTAAAATGAGTTCCCTCATCATATTTAGAAATATGCATGTTGCGAACAAACAACTCCCCTTGAAAAAATAAGCAATAAGAGTCCGTCAAATTTGCCTTTCCCTGACGGATACACTTAATCTCAGTTCCCATCAAAACCATGCCCGCCGTAAACGTGTCAATGAATGTATATTCAAAGGAAGCCCGTCGGTTTTTAATTTCAATCGTCTTAAGAATCTTATCCTTTCCCATTTTCTGTTACATAAAAAAAGCCACACAGTCGAACTGCGTGGCCTCCTCTAAAAATTAAAATCTATTTATCGCCTTTCTTAGCAGCATATTCTTTATTCAATCCCTCAATCATTTTTTGGGTTACGTCAACCGACTCATCCGCAAATAAAATTCCACCGCCAATTTTCGAATATCCTAAAACAAACTCATACTTATTCTCCTTATTAACCTTGCCCACATACTCACGAATATTATTGTATAATTCCTCGTTTTTCTTTGCCTGCTCTTGCCCTAATTCCGCTTGCTTTTGTTGGCTATATTGTTGCAATTCAGATCCCTTTTTCTTCAAAGTCATGTCCGCAGCTTGTAACTCAGCTTGCGTCATCGCAGAAGCACGTTGCTGAATAGCTTGCAATTCAGATTGAAGAGCACGCTCTTTTTGACCTAGGTCCACTTGTAATCGATATCCTTTATTTTCAAACTCTTTTTGAGCATCTTTATAAAACTGATAATTATTTAATAATGAATCAGAATTAACAAAAACGATCCTTTTTCCATCAGCTGTAGAAGCACCTAAACCTGAACCAACAGATCCTGCAGGCTTCAAAAACAAAAATGCAATGGCAATTGTTAAAATGCCCAGCCAAACATAAGGTAAATTTTTCACGTGTATTCGTTTTTAAAATAGTAACGGGGACAAATATACAAGGTCTATTTTGATTGTCCTAAAAATTTATTATTTGAATCTTAATTTCGCACCGGCCCATGCCCACAAACCGCCTGTTAAACCTCCTAAAACGCCTGTGACAACATAAAGTCCTATAACACTCCCGCCTAATGGAAATAAATTGGCCATTCTTCCAGGTAAGGAACTCGGATGCTGGCCATCCATCCAAAAAGCCGAAATAGCCCATAATAAAAAGCCAGAAACCAAGCCTAAAATAAACGCACGTCCGGTTGGTATGCGTAAAATATAAGCCAACAAACCAAACAAAATACCCAAAGCATACCAAGGTAAATATAGGCCTGAAATGGCCCCAATAACAACCATAACTAAAACGATGGCTAATTGATACGAAAAACTTAACGAATTATTCATCCCTATTTTTTTATTGTTAATATAATTTTCTTACGCAAACGCCCCGTTGCATCCTCAGGTTTTTCTAAATATAACAAGGACCTAAGTTCCCCCTTAGCCCATGTGTCAATCAAATCGTCATAATGAGCACTGCCCGGATTTCCAGACTGACCTCCAGGATAAACTCCATGCGCTTTAGGTCTTCCTTCCTTTGAAAGTTCAACAATCATCCTCCATGAAGGGCCAGTCTTCGTTGTGGTTGCATTCACAATGGTTCCACCCCCACCCGTAGGGATATTTAATCTACTTAACGCATCCATGCCCGGAATTAAGTGCCTAACTCCTGTTTGCTTATGTTTGTACCATGCCCACTCAGATCCAATAGGACCATGCTTTTTAACTAAACTATCGATGGAAGCAATAAATGAACCGGAAATAATTTCAGCCATACTTTCCTTCTTATTTTTGGTTTTTACATTATCCCACCAAAGGGCATCGGGTTCATCTTGGATCATTTTAATCGTTCGATCCATCGAAGGACTATTCATCGGCACATTTTCATCGGCTGAAAAATCATCAGCCCAAATAGCTTCATGCAACAAGCTAACCCAATTTTCAAAAATAGTTGCTCCCTGTGAATCCGCAGCGTTTTGTAAATTCCAACGCTTTAATTCATTGGCAGCCTGGCCATAAACTCCTCCCGCGGGTGACTTTAATTTAGCCAGCAAAAGAGGCAATAAAGTCCTAGCTCTAATATTGAAATTGTCATTTTGTAAACCTCGCAACGAATCCATCGTAATTTTTGACATGGCCTCTAAACGTTCATTGATTCGACGACCACGCTCACTGGGAGCATATTGCCAACCCATGTAATAAGGATAACTAGGATCCACAGAACTTTGATTAGCAGAACTTAAAAAGCCACGAGCTGGGTTTTTAGCATGCGGATTGTGTGATTGTGGAATATATCCTTGCCAGTCCGCCTTTGGATCCGTTCCATCTAAAAGATATTTTCCCTGAGTATATGATTTTAAAGGAAACTTTCCATTCACCCACAAAGCAATATCCCCTTGATTACTAGCAAATAAAAAATTCTGAGCTGGTGCAGAATAATAAGTCAATGCCTGTGCATAATCGGCATAATTTGCCGCACGATTCAACTTATAAAAAGTAGTTGACTCTTGTGATTTTTCATGCGCAATCCAACGTAATGCATGACCCACGGGAATGTTAGATTTAAAAGGCTTTTCATGACTTAAATAAACCACAGGTCCGTGATGTGTAAAAAACATGGTGTCCACAAAAATTTCCTTCCCTTTAATTTTGAATTTTTCAATACGCATCGTTGTTTTCTTCCATTTCCCATCATGCCAATATTCTGCCTTAGATGCATCCTTAAATTTAACCTGATACCAATCCAAAATATCAGAACCTACATTAGTCACACCCCAGGCCACATTTTTATTGAAACCCACAATGACGTTTGGCGTTCCAGGCATCGTGGAACCATATACGTTCACCCCCGGAGCCACTAATTGCATTTGATACCAAATAGAAGGCAATGACAAGGTTAAGTGTGGATCATTTGCCAGTATAGGCAATCCCGAAACCGTTTTATTTCCTGAAACCGCCCAGTTATTAGAACCAATATTAGGATCTTTTTCAGAGGTTTTCATCGCACTGCCTAGGCCAATAAAATCACTGGGGCTTTCTGGAATAGGCACTGGCTTGAAATCCCTAGGCGTACCCACTGGAATAATTGGGCTTTCCATAAATGGGTAATTTGGGAATAAATTTTCGGCAACTTCCTTTCCATATTTACGAAGGATGTTCGTCATCTTTAAATCATCCGTCCCCGAAGCAAGCACAAAAGACATATTCTTTAAGAAAAGAGCACTTTTGATCGGCGTCCATTTTTCTGGAGCATAATTCAATAATTTATATTCCAACGGATAATTCCGTTCCGTCAAACTTTCAATATAGGCATTAACTCCATCGGAATAAGCTTGCAAAGTAACTGCCGCTTTCGGATCTTCTTTCATTCCCTCAAAAGATTTTTCCGCACCATAAACAGCCCCCATCCTACGTTGGAACTGATCAGAAATCATTCCCTTCTCACCTACAATTTCAGAAATTCTACCTCCTGCAAAATGCGTTTGAAATTCCATTTGCCACAAACGATCTTTGGCCGTTAAATACCCCTGAGCTAGATATAAATCATGGTCATTTTCGGCAAATACGTGTGGTACAGCCATTTCATCATAAACAACTGTCACTGTTTTTTCCAAACCAGGAATTTGCAAATTTTGTTCAGATAATTCGGAGGATTCTGGAGCCTCCGCATTCACCCAAAATCCATGAAACGGACTCATTAATTTACCCAAAGGCGGAAGGGTTCCCCATGAATTATGCAAGGCATAAGTCCAAATAATAGCCAAGGCGAGAGGGAAAATAGATTTAATGTATTTCATGAAAAATGATGCAAGAGATTTAAATAAAAATTCGAAGATTTTATTTTATTTTAAAAAGACAATTTTACACATTTGTGACATAATGCCCAAATTATTTATATTTTTAATCCCTAAAAGATTTTAAAACTTGAAAAGAAGAACATTCCTCCAAACATCCGGATTTATTGGCTCCGCAACAATCCTATCTAACCCGTCCTTAGGACAAAACAAATTAGCCACCGAGCCCATCATCATAGCCACTTGGAAAAACGAAAAAGGTACGAAATCCGGTTGGGATAAAATGATGCAAACAGGCCGCGCCTTAGATGGAGTTGAAGCTGGAGCATGGGTTCCAGAAGCTGATCCCAACGAAACATCCGTAGGTTATGGAGGACTTCCCGACCGAGATGGCCACGTAACTTTAGATGCTTGCATCATGGATCACTTGGGTAATGCGGGGGCTGTCACATTTTTAGAAGGCATCATGCATCCCATTTCAGTGGCAAGAGCCGTGATGGAAAAAACGCCTCACGTAATGCTTTCGGGTGCCGGCGCATTGCAATTTGCCTTAGATCAAGGATTCAAAAAGCAAAATCTCCTGACACCCGCCTCAAAAAAAGCCTGGGAAGAGTGGAAAAAAGAATCAAAATATAAGCCGATCGTTAACATTGAAAATCATGATACCATCGGCCTTTTAGGTATCGGAAAAGCGGGTGAAATAGCTGGAGCTTGTTCTACGAGTGGATTAGCATATAAAATGCATGGGCGCGTCGGCGACTCCCCCATTATCGGTGGAGCTGTGTTTTGTGATGATGAAGTCGGCGGCGCCTGCGCCACAGGTTTAGGCGAATTTGTCATGAAAACCTTGGGTTCATTTTTAATTGTCGAGTTTATGAGGCAAGGAATGTCCCCACAAAAAGCCTGCGAAGAAGCCATCATGCGAATAGTCAAGCGATATAAATACCAGGATTTCCAAGTAGGATATTTGGCGTTAAATAAAAAAGGAGAATATGGCGCCTATTCTATTCAAAAAGGATTTAATTTCACCATCACAAAAAACGGAATCACGAAAGTCATTGAAAGTGCTTCCTACATGTCCTAGAAAACTCAAAAAATTAAGTGGAAAAAATCGTTAAAAAATCGGTCTTTAAAAAACAATGTCTCTTTGAAGTTGCCTGGGAAACTTGCAATCAAGTAGGTGGAATATATACCGTTATTCGTACCAAAGTCCCCTCCATGGTCGAAAAATGGGGCGATGACTATACCTTATTAGGCCCATATTTCATTCATACAGCTGCCGCGGAATTTGAGCCACTCGAATTACCTGAGGAAGATTCGCCTATCAACAATTCCATTCGTACGCTAAGATCGCTAGGCCTGAAAATCCATTATGGCCATTGGCTCATTACGGGAAAGCCAAAAATTATTTTATTTGACCTTGATTCTGTTTATAATCAAATCGACGCGATCAAAGGGAAAATTTGGGAAAACCACAAAATATCCACCTTAGGGGTTGAAGAATTAGTGAATCAAACCATTGCTTTCGGCGAAATGGTCCGACTATTCATCACGGAACTAGCCCTCGAAAATAAATCAAAAAAAGATATCATCGTTCATTTCCATGAATGGATGGCCTCCACTTGTTTGCCTGATTTACGAAAAGATAAAGTAAAAATATCAACCGTCTTTACGACTCACGCAACCATGCTAGGGCGTTATTTAGCCGGAAATGTCCCTAATTTTTACGACGTAATCGGTCAGTTCGACTGGTTAAAAGAGTCCAAGCATTATGGGATAGAAGCCCAAGTTAGTTTCGAAAGAGCAGCTGCCCAAAAAGCAAATGTATTGACGACGGTTTCCGATATTACCGCCAAAGAATGCCAATACTTTTTAGGCCGAATTCCAGAATTGATTTTGCCCAATGGCTTAAATATTCAGCGATTTGCCGCGCTTCATGAGCATCAAAATCTCCACACTAAATACAAAGAAAGTATTTCAGATTTTGTCATGGGACATTTTTTCCAAAATCAGCCCTTCGACTTAGAACAAACTTTATATCTATTTACTTCGGGGAGGTTTGAGTATACCAACAAAGGATATGACCTGACCTTGGATGCCCTGAAAATATTAAATCAGAAATTGAAAGATGCCGGTTCTAAAAAAACGGTGGTCATGTTTTTCATTACCAAACAGCCATACCATAGCATAGACCCTGAAGTATTGCAATCCAGGGCTGTCTTAAATGAGAT
>CAMARL010000037.1 GCA_945860325.1 Spirosoma fluviale
AACTTCAGAAAACCCATCTTTTTTTCTTATAAAATTTAATTTTTTTGAAGTAATTAGTTCCTTACATTTTGAGAATTGGCTAGATACTGAGCGCGCCATAATTTTACCATTCCAAACTTGGTCACTATTATTAGAGATAACGACATTAACAAATCGATCGCTTTTCGTAATAAGAAATTCAACGGGCAATCCTTCAATTTTTACTGGTTGGATTTCAGAAATCACTTTATCGAATAATTGTAATGCAGCATTACTAATATCCAGAGTTGCCCCCTCAAACCAAGGAATCATAAATGAAATGAGTTTGCCTTTCCCATATTTTTTTTCAATTATCAACGGGTGACCACTCGAAGTAGTTGCTAAAGACTTTGCATTTTTTGTAAGCCTTGAACGAAAGTAGCGAAAAGGTTCATTGACCATTTTATTGTTATTCAACGACCAAGCTTCCCCCACACGCAACACAGGTTCAATTTCTGAGCCAATAAAGTTAGTATGCTCAGGCGTCAAAACACCGGCGGCACAAATGACAGTGGCTCCATTTTCCATCGCATGCTGTAGTTTTTGCATCATGGATCCATCCAGTTTTATTTGATCAAATAAAACAATTACTTTGTAAGCATCTAAAGTGCTTTTATCGACCTCCGTGGTAAAAATATCAAAGATATCCCCCCAACGCGAATTCCCCATTGGGCGATGGTTGGATGTTTCAATTTGATTCATTTCTAGTATTTTTTGGGCATGATTTTTATAATCATATTGTCCGAAATTTACAGGATATTCTGCATGATATACATTTTCAGGAGAAGGAGCGAACTCCTTAGAAATACTTGATAAAGCGAAGGAAGAAATGGGCGAATTTTCCGATTTATATTTACCGAAAGGAAAAGGATCCATATAAAAATTGCTGCCAGGAAAGGCTAACGAAAAAAATCCATCTAAGGCTTTCTGACCTTGTCGGTAGGGTATATTTGCATAATTCCAAACAGTATTTTTAGTTTGCCAATAAGGAGGTGTAATCCAACCATGGTCCTCAGGAAGAATAATGGCAACAGGTACATCAGGTACCCCCCTTTCATGTGTTTTAATAAATTTTCCAAAATCATCCATGCATTTAACAAATGCGGTTGGTTGGGCATTTAATTTATCAAAAAAAAGTTCACTTCCCTCTATTCGAAAATGTTCGGCCCCCGAGAACCACGAAATATATAAATGACGTTTGTGATAAAGATGCGGAAGATTTTGAATACAACCGTTGATGGCGCCCCACCATAGTGATAAATCAACACCCCACATTTTTCCATATTGCCGAGCCGCACCTCTAAAAAATGATACTCCGGTTTGTAAATCATCCACATCATCATTGGCACGTTCAATAGATAAAAGAGCAATTTCGGGTTGTTTAGCTAATATATGTGCAGTGTTGGCAAATCCAGCTACGGCCCAATGTGGAATTTTATCCTGATTTTGACTGGCCTGAATGGATTTTCGAAAGTATTTCTCAGTCATTTCATAAGCTTCCCTATGTGTAGCAGGCTTCATAGATAAGAATTCCTGCGCCAGACCCACTCCGCAGGATTCGTCTTCAAGAATATGTTGCCAAACAAATTTTCCACTTGTTGCTTTTTTGAATTGATTTACAGTTAAATCGACATCAGGTATTGCTCTATTTTTTTGAGTATAATACCTTTGTACGGTTTCAGGATGTGAAAGTTGATAAAGAATGATATTTAATCCTTTAGCTTGTAATTCTGAAATAGTAGATACTGGAACATCATGTAATAATTCAACACCCCAAGTATAACCCCCTTTAATCATCCAATCTAGCAATGGCGAATGTGCTTCAGATGTACGCCATCCAAAAACAATTCGGCAGGTATCCTTTTTTTTATCAGTAATCGTCTTTTGAAACAATAACGGCGGTTTTAAATTAATCGGTTGTCCAAAAATAACTTTGTGAGAGATCAAAAAAACAAATAAAAATGAAAAAATTAAGGACGGTTTCATTATGAAATCTTTTTGTAGGTTGTCAAACTAATTGGACTTTTCCTGAAGGAGTGTTTCGTGCTGATTCGAATTTCGCAATAATTCATTTTAAATAAAACACTTTCTAAGAAATAGCTTCCATGGGTCCATTTTTTATTAAATATTTATAAATCGAAATCTATTCTATCGATAATTAAATTAAACGATTCATTTTTTTTGTTACCTATCAAAAAAACGATTTCTTCAAATGAATCTCCAGCAAAATTGGGCGAATTCATAGTTTGCCCTCTGAACGATGGGTACAAATCTTTTAAATTAATAATGATGTTTTCCCAATTACCAGTTGTTTTAAAGCTGTTAATATACGAATAGTAAGTATTGCGGTTATTCTTGATTCTGAATTGATATTCTTTTCCATCTCCTTTTAGCCTTATTGTTACCTTACTATCTTTTGAAGTATTTATTTTATTAAATTGATACCGCAAAGATGAAAATCCTCCATTATTTTCTACTGAAACATCACCCGAGAATACCCCATTCCCATCGTTGTCAATCGTAAATTTTCCATTTGATTTACCACCCATAACAGCATCATCAATAATTTTCCAATCATTAAGATTGGTATTGTGATCAAAATCAAAAATCAGATATGGTTTAATTATAATTAACATTATTATTAAAAATAGTTTCATAAACGTAAGTCGATAAACTAGTTGGACTTTTCTTTAAGGATTGTTTTATGGTGGTTCGAAATTAGCATTAATTTAATTTTAAATAAAATAAATATCATTTTAAATAAGGCAGCAAACAAAAGAGCACAAGGAACTGATTTTAACCCACTCAAATCATATTGAATAAGTCGCAGAAATTGGAATAGATTTCACTTGTTGAGATCTTGATCCGATTAAAATTTGATTATAGCCATATCGACTCGGCCTTTGGGTACACCAGAATCCACCTCAAAAGGGTGGATTCTTTTATTTTACAGGGTTGGTAGCAAAACAGGTAGCAAGAGCGGGGTTTTCAGGTGAAATGTGGGTTTGTTTAAATTTAAACGAAGTCAAATAAATTCTTTTATACAACGAACAGAAAATCCAATGCCCAAATTTGTTGATGAGGCTCCTGCAGCACCAAACTTAAAAATACCTAGATTAAAATATTTCAGATTGCTAAATTACGAATTATCAACTATTGTACTTAACCAAATGAGATAGATTATTTCGTTGATAACAATACATAATTTGTACTACGACCACCGGCTAGATCATCTTGTAATATTCCCTTTTCGACTAAGTCTTTGATATCACGCAAGGCAGTATCGTGTGAGCATTTGGTCATTTTCGCCCATTTAGATGTTATTAATTTTCCTTCAAAGCGGTCAAATAATTTGTTTAACATGAATCTTTGGCGTTCATTAATCGGCGTTTTATCCATTCTCTCCCAAAAATCAACCTTCAACATCAAAGTGCTGATTTGCGCTGCGGTGTCCAATAGCGCTTTGTGAACACATTGAAGAAACCAATGAATCCAATCCGTGATGTCCCCGTCGCTATGTTGGACTTTTTGCAATATGGCATAATAATTTTTTTTCTGGACCAACATTTGACTCGACATACTGTAAAAACGCTCTGAAGACTTTTCTGCTCTTGCCAAAAACAAATCACTAATCGCACGGGCAATACGTCCATTTCCATCGTCAAAGGGATGTATAATGATAAACCAAAAATGCGCAATAGCAGCTTTTATCACAGGATCCATAGGTAAATCGCGATGTAGCCAATCTAGAAAAATATCCATTTCCTGTTGGACGCGGGCAGCTTCCACCGCCACATAATGCACCTTTTCCCTACCCAAAGCACCAGATACAATTTGCATTTCTCCATTCCGATAGCGGCCCACATCAATTTTATACATACCACTATAGCCGGTAGGAAAAAGTGCAGCATGCCAACCGAATAATCGCTCTTGGCTAATCGGGCTTTCAAAATTTTGGGTTGCATCTAAAACCATATCCACAACACCTTCCACATTCCGATCGACTGCCGCTAATCCACCCACATCTATTCCCAATCGAATGGCCACAGAAGAGCGAACGTGATCATAGTTCAGTCGCTCACCTTCAATCTCAGACGATTTGACGACATCCAAGGTCAAACAGTTCAGCTTGGCGTCTTGGCGGGACTGAAATCCGATAGCATTCATTTGACCCGAAATTTTACCCTGTATGAGGCGCACTTCTCCTAAAAGCGCATTAAATTCCGCATCTTTCCATGTAAAATTTGGCCAGCTTGGTGATTGATAAATGTATTTCGCCATATTAAACTAAATTTAATGCGGTAAATATACCCATTATTCTACGCAAATATGCGTAGAATATGAAAATTATTCGACGCATATTTTTTTGAAAATAAAATGATTTTAGTATTAAAAGTGAAGTTTGAACTCCACCAATTTTAGGAAAGGTATAATAATTTATTACTTAAGTACTATTTCGAGAATTTCATTTTAAATAAAACAAATTCCAACTGATTTAACGGTATGGAGAAGCAAACAAGAGAGCACAATAAACTGATTTTAACTCACTTGAAACGAATTGAATAATCTAACTTTCGTTAATTGTTATGATTCGGGTTTCGTCCTGATTCTAATTAAGATTTAACTGTGACATGAAAGAGTCGACCTTTGTGTACACCAGAATCCACCTCAACAGGGCGGATTCTCTTATTTTACAGGGTTGGTAGCAAAACAGGTAGCACGAGAGGGGGTTTCAGTCGGAATGAGGGTTTGTTTAAAATTAAACACTGCCTAAGAAATAACCTCTATCGGCTCACGATTGCTAACAATTTACAGTTGCAAAACTAAATGCTTTGACCTATAATTTTATCTTAAATTTTAGCCAATCAATGACCTTGCTTATTGATATAATTGATTAAATAATAGCTTAAACGTACTATGCGTCTGGCCACGGAACGTGATTTCTGGACCATAGACGAATAATTTTCCGGCGCCAACTTTCGCCTCAAACGCCGCCACTCCATCCTGTAAATAGGCCTGACCAAAGGCCCAACCGCTTCGCAAGGTTTTATCTGAGGCATACCAGGCCAAAGGCTTTACAACCTGCTGGGCGATCGCATCCGGCTGTAATTTAAACACCGGACTCATACCAAAATACACATCGGCCTTCGTCGACATCCCCCAGTTCGCCCGCGTATCCGGATCCACTGCCACCTGCATCACACTGCCCGGAATGTAAAATTTCTCTCCAGGTAAATTTCGCTCCTTGCCCGCGACCATTTCCACCAAGGCATTCCGAACGGGTAATCCCAAATGATAGGCTAAATTGGCACTCGACCCAATCGTCACAATATCCCCTCCGGCTTCCAAAAAGGCCTTTAACGAAGGAATGGATTTCTCGGTGATCTTGCCCATTTGCGCATGGTATTCCGTTGGAATATCCGCTTCCTTGGGTTCTCTTTCAAAAGAATCATCCCGAGAAACCGTTTGGCCTTTTAGTCCAGGAATCGCCCCACCCATGAACACGATCACATCGTATTTGGACTTCAAATTCCCGAGATCGATTTCTTTGGCATATAAAAGGCTAAACGTAAATTGATGCTGTTCCAAAATCCAACGCACCCAGCCAGCTGACATCGACCCTCCGTAGGTATCCCATAAAGCAATTCGACGAGTCTTCACTGGAATCGTAGCCGAGCTTGCCGATAAGCCTTGAACCTTAATGCCGTATTTAAGCGATCCTTCGGCCAATAATTTCTTCGCCGCATCCGAAGATTTAATAACAAAATGATCTTTGTTTTTTGTCAGCTCCAACCCCGCCTTTAACGCCTCATTCACTAATGAAAACGAAGCATTATTTTGAGTAGAAAAACCATAATAAGCAAAATTCCCCGCCGGAAATCCACCCACCGCTTTTTCCAATACCCCATACGGCAAGGTCTCCAATGGCATATCTACCGCCTCCAAAATCCGATCAAATTTCACCCCCATTGTATACGCCGGCGTCCAACCCGCCGAATCATAGGGACGCACAGGTGGACCCCCTGGATATAGAAAATCATTCGGATGATCTTGCGGCTCAAACATGTCCAACACATGCGGCCGGAACGCCTGATTCGTTTTCACCACATAAGATCCTGCTGGATATTTTTTTCCAGCGATCTCAAAAGCCGTTGTGGCCTTTTCAATCCGAATTCCACTTTGTATCAAAATGTTAATAAATGCTACCGCCGAGGTGCTTTGATCTGCCGGAATCACATAGGCACGTGAATCACGCAAACTTTGGTTTTGATATATCTTTGCATAATAGGCCAATGGTAAGGTATCTATTCGCGCCTCCGGATTCTTGATATCTGTCCGATACAATTCTTGGATCAATTCTACCTTTTTGGGCGAAAGCGTCCAATAATCTTTGGATCCGTTTTCAATCGACTTCCGACCCATCTTATAAATGTTCATCAGCACCTCGTCCTTGTAGCGCGCCGCGTAATTTAGCATTGCATAATTCATCGAAATCGAATAATCGATGGAATTCCTAAATAGCCATTTTTGAGGCGTAATCGGGAAAGGCAAACCGCTATTCGGGATTAATCGCTGCGGAACCAAAGGAATTTTCATCGGCGTAGGACTTCCGATGATTTCGGTTAATACCCCGATGATATTGTGGTAATAAGCCGTCGTCCGCAAACCCCCATTCCACCAAGTCGAATAGGCGGAGCCCCCTTTCATCGTATAGCCGGGTTTTCCCTCGGCGTTCAGCCGACTGCTCATCGCCGCCCCTATGGCATCGATTCCAGTGACCAATAAAGGATCGTAGACATAATTAAATGGATCGCGATATGGAGGTCCAGCCACTACGGTTCCCATCGGGCCTGCTTGGTGGTGATTGTAGAGAAATTGAGGCATCCACTCGATGTATTGCTGGCGACTCATATTCTTCGACTCACTCATGTTCATCATGTAAAAATCACGGTTATTGTCATGACCGATGTACTTTTGGTACAAACGAGGCAAATTCGCGTAGGACCGTTTCAAGGTATCCTCATTCCGCATATACCAAGACGATACCAATTCCTGCCCATCTGGATTCGCATGTACAAAAAGGATGATGGTATTTTTAAGAATACGTTGAGTTTCTTCATCATTGCGCGTCAAAAACTGGTACATCGTTTCGATCCATTGGTGGATTCCCACAGTTTCGGTGGCGTGTAAACCTCCGTCGATCCACACGACCGCTTTTCCTTCTTTGGCTAATTGACTCGCTTCGGATTCCGAAAGGCCTTCGGCGCGGGCCATTTTTTGGGAAATAGCTTTGTATTTGGCCAAATTCTTGATATTCGCTGGATCTGACACAATCGCCATGTATTGATTACGACCTTCTTCTGTTTTGCCAATGGATTGCAATTTCATACGCGGCGAAACCGCGGCAACTTTTTTCAAATAGGCCTCTGTTTGGCTAAAAGTAGCTAATTGATAATTATCCCCGATGGAGAATCCGAAATGAGATTTAGGACTTGGGATCGATTGCGCAAGAGAAAAAAAGGAAAGACAGACAAAAACGAGTGTATATTTTTTCATATGAGAAATTTTTAATTTTTTTAATAATCCGTTGCATTCAACTCCCTTAATTTCATGAACAAGATGAATCATTTCACCTTTACCTCGGGCAAATACAAAATTTGATAAGAGAAGTAAAGCTATTTTTATTTATTCATTAGAACTTAAATTAAAAGATATTGTTGGCCGACGTCAAACTAAATTATAATTATTTTTAAACAGTGTTTAGTTCGATATCAAATTTAGCATTAATTTCATTTTAAATTAAATAAACTCATTTAATGGTATTAAGCAGGAAATAAGGACTTACCTATACAATTCCACTATTCGATTTTTAGGTTAAAATATCTTATAAGAAAATATATAAATAAAAAAATATTGGATTCAATAATAAAATAAATATGAACCCTCTCAAAATAGCTTCCGCTCAATTTGAAAATAAAAGTGGCGACAAAGCCTATAACCTCTCGGTGATCGATGAACTAGCTAGAAAAGCAGCTTTAGAAGGCATTGAGGTGCTTTCATTTCATGAATGCTCTATTACTGGTTACACTTTTGCTTCAAAATTAAACAAAGAGGAATTTTTAGCACTAGCGGAATTTATTCCAGATGGAGCATCTGTTCAAGCTTTAATTAGCATTGCAAAAAAACATAAAATCATTTTATTGGCAGGCTTATTTGAAAAAGATAAAGAGGATAAAATCTACAAAGCCTATGTATGTGTGGATGGAAATGGGCTTATTGCCAAATATAGAAAATTAAGCCCCTTTATTAATCAATACATAAGTGCAGGAAATGAATATTGCATTTTTGATTTAAAAGGATGGAAATGTAGCATACTCATATGCTATGATAATAATATTTTTGAAAATGTAAGGGCCACAAAATTATTAGGCGCTGAAATTATATTTATGCCACACGTAACCATGTGTACGCCTTCCACCAGACCAGGTGCTGGATTTGTTGATCCTACTTTATGGCATAATCGCAATAATGACCCTCTTACACTTAGAAATGAATTTGATAGTTTAAAAGGCAGAGCATGGCTAATGAAATGGCTACCCTCAAGAGCTTATGACAATGCCGTATTTGTGATCTTCTCTAATCCCATAGGTATGGATGATGATCAATTAAAAAATGGCTGTTCCATGATTATTGACCCCTTTGGTGATATTATGGCAGAATGCAGAACATTTGATGATGCCTATGTTTCAGCAGAATTAATTCATTCCAATATAGAAAAAGCAGGAGGTACCCGATACTTAAATGCTAGAAGACCCGAACTTTACAGAGACATCATTGGAAAAGAACATGATGCTATGCTTAAAGTAGCTTGGATGTCTTAGATGTAATTTTCTGCTGCTTGTATTTTTCTAGTTTCCATTTTGTTATTTAATCATTGTTTGGAAACATTCCCTAAGAAATAGACTCTGTCGGTCCAATTTTGCTGACGATTTAAACAACGTAATGTAGGGGATTTTGAAAAAAATAGGGTCGTATGTAATTATTAAAACTACATACGACCCTCATTTTAGTCGAAAATAAAAGCTTTTACAGAATACCCAAGATCTTGGTTTGTAAAGAGAACAAACTTGTGCGAATGATTACAGGTATTTTGTACTATTGGTTTTTATTTTTTGACCAATTTGGTAATTTCTAGAACATCGTTCGTGATAGAACCAGTAATGGTTACCTCTTCGCCAACGAATTCTTCTACTTTTTTGGTGTCTTTGATGGAATAAACTTTATCACCACTGACAAAAACAATTTTAGCGCCTTTCTTTACGCAATCTTTTGCACAAGCGGCATGACCTTTACCATTGCCTTTAACTCCGCATTTATCATCAGAGATAAATCCAGTCCACTCTCCTTTGTCAAATGCGTTGGCAGCTGTGAAGAAAAAAACGACAACGGAAAGCATTAAGTACTTTTTCATATTTTTCATATTTATGTTTTTTTATGTTCAAATATAAATATTTTTTTATTAAATGATACTTTTTAATGTATTTCGTCAAAATATAAATTGTCATCAATCATTGGACACTCCATAAGTTGTATTTGAAGTGATTTAAATTTAATTTAAAAAATTCTAAACCTCCCCTTCCCTAATTTTACTCAGAATTTACAATCAAACTTTGAAAAATTTACTTCTTTGTAAATACCAAAAAATGTTGCCAAGGAAGGTTGGTTATATTTTTTTCAAATGTAAAGCCTGCTATTTTTAATTCTTTGATGGCCTGGGCTTCACTCAATTTGTGAATTGTTTTGATAGGCACTGTTGCATCCTCGGCTCTAAACTCTACTAATACCAGTTTTCCCCCAGGTTTCAATACAGTAAACATCGATAGCGCCATTTCATAGGGGTAAGAAAACTCGTGGTAAACGTCCACCAATAAAATTAAGTCGATAGCGTTTTCAGGCAAAGGAACATTTTTTTCTGTGCTAAGCACCGGCACAATTCGGGAAAGATTTTCCCGCTTGATTCTTGCATGTAAATAGGCAATCATTTCTGGCTCCACATCTACTGCAAATACTTTGCCGTTACCTACCATTTTTGAAAGTAATGCGCTGTGATAGCCACTTCCCGCCCCAATATCGGCAATAACCATTCCCGGTTTTACGGCTAAGTTTTTTAATAATAGGGATGAATTTTCTTCGATTTCCCTTTCCTTTCTTTCGAGCCAATCAATTCCAAAATGACTCATCACTTGGGCAATTTGTCTACCCATATACCATTTATTGATGCCATTAGGATCTCCTGCTTTTATTTTATAAAGTTCCTGACCCATTGAATTAATGGAAAGGGGTAAAAAAGCGAAAAGCAGAAAAATAGATTTTATTGAAACCATGGTTGATTTTTAAAATTTATTAGCCAAATAAATGACAATGTAAGTCTTCAAGCAATTTTTACTTTTACAAAAGGAGTTTTTCACTGTACGTCTTCAAACTAAAGTGGAATTTTTTAAAAGAGTGTTTCACGCAGATTCGAATTTAGCATTAATTTCATTTTAAATAAAACACTCCCTAAGAAATAGACTTTATCGGTCCAATTTTGCTGACGATTTACAAAGATAAATAAGGCATATGATTATGATTTAGAACGGGGTTTGGTAGGATAATTCAGTAGTTTTTTTGTACATTAGAATTTAGTAAATAAATTAAATAAATTTTAATCCTATGGCAATTGCATGGAAAGGGGTATTTCCCGCGGTAACCACAAAGTTTACATCTGATGATCAATTGGATCTTGATTTATTCAAGAAAAATTTGAAGGCCCAATTAGATGCTGGTGTAAATGGTATCATATTAGGCGGCACTTTAGGGGAAGCTAGCGTTTTAAATAATGAAGAAAAAGAAATTTTAGTTAAAGAAACTTTGACATTTGTGAATGGCAAAGTACCTGTAGTCATTAATATAGCAGAAGGAAGTACTAGTGTAGCCGTTGCATTAGCGAAAAATGCAAAATTATGGGGTGCGCAAGGATTGATGTTATTGCCTCCAATGCGTTACAAATCAGATCATCGTGAAACGGTGCAGTATTTTAAAGATATTGCTGCAAGCACTGACTTGCCAATCATGATTTACAATAATCCAGTAGATTATAAAATTGATGTAACCATTGAAATGTTTGCAGAACTGGCATCAGTGCCTACGATACAAGCAATTAAAGAGTCAACACGAGATGTTACTAATGTAACAAGATTACGCAATGCATTTGGAGATCGCTTTAGTATTTTATGTGGCGTGGATACATTAGCCTTGGAAGAAATTTTATTAGGCGCTGATGGTTGGGTTGCTGGTCTGGTATGTGCATTTCCTGCAGAAACAGTTGCCATATTTAAATTAGCAAAAGCGGGTAAAATTCAAGAAGCTATACATATATATAGATGGTTTATGCCATTGTTGGAATTAGATATTCATGCTAAATTAGTTCAGTATATCAAATTTGCAGAATCTAAAACGGGCATTGGTTCTGAAACTGTGCGTCGTCCAAGACTAGTATTAGAAGGAGAAGAGCGTAAAAGAATCGAATCAATTATTGATACGGGCTTGAAAAATAGACCCACACTTCCTGAATACTTAAGTTTATAATTAATTAAATATTTTATTTGGCTATCCCCTTTATTTTTTAATTGGGCATAGCCATTTCTAATTTTCTGAATTAAATTATTTGATAACAACTATTATAAAACACTCCTTTAGGGAATACCGCTATAGTTTGATGACGTGCAAGCATATAATTTTCTAAATAGAAGTTCGAGGATTAAAACATTAAATACCATTGGGTAAATTTTATGGCAGCAGTAAAACCAATCAGTTCAGAAAATTTCGGTCATTACCAATTATCGGGTTCCATATTTAAATGTATTGATGCGCATACTTGTGGTAATCCTGTTCGTGTAGTAGTAAGTGGTGGTCCGGCATTGGAAGGGAATACAATGAGTGAAAAGCGCCAACATTTTTTAAAGGAATATGATTGGATCAGAAAAGGATTAATGTTTGAACCAAGAGGACATGACATGATGAGTGGTAGTATTTTATATCCGCCGCATGATCCAGCAAATGATGTTGCTGTTTTATTTATTGAAACTAGTGGTTGCTTACCGATGTGTGGACATGGCACGATTGGTACCATTACGGTTGCTATTGAGGCTGGTTTGATACAACCTAAAGTGCCTGGAAAAATTAGGATGGAAGCACCAGCCGGATTGGTGCTAATTGATTACAGCATGGAAGGCAAAAAAGTAAGTTCGGTGAAGTTGACCAATGTGCCTTCCTTTTCAGCTGCCGAAAATTTAAAAATACAATGCCCTGATTTAGGGGAATTAAATATTGATGTTTGTTATGGTGGTAATTATTATGCCATTGTTGAAGTGCAAGAAAATTTTAAAGGGATTGAAAATTATACTGCTGGGCAATTAATTGCTTGGAGTGGGGAATTGCGTCAACGCATTAACGCTGCGCATACATTTGAACATCCTTTCGATCCCACCATTAATTCATGTTCTCATATTTTGTGGACTGGAAAAGTATTGGATGAAAAAAATACGGCAAGAAACGCGGTTTTTTATGGTGATAAAGCCATTGATCGCTCCCCCTGCGGAACAGGTACATCGGCAAGATTAGCCCATTGGTATTCGAAAGGTAAATTAAAGCAAGGGGAGGCCTTTTTGCATGAAAGTATTATAGGATCAGTTTTTACTGGGAAGGTGGAAGCCATGACTGAAATTGGCGGTAAGGAGGCAATTATACCCTCTATTCAGGGTTGGGCCAAGATAATAGGATTTAATACCATATCTATTGATCCCGCTGATGACCCTTATGCAGGCGGTTTTCAAGTGGTATAAGCCTTTATTATCCTTTAAAAAATTCCTCTTAATTTATTGGTGAAATGAAGGCAATTTTAACGAAATTCGTGCTTTAATCTATTATATGAAGGTAGTTGTACTAGGCGGGGGTGTGATTGGATTAAGTAGCGCTTATTATTTACAAGAAGCGGGACATCAAGTTACAGTCATTGATCAAAATGATATATCAAATAATTGCTCTTATGGTAATGCTGGATATGTATGTCCTAGTCATTTTATTCCATTAGCAACGCCCGGTATTGTAAAAGAAGGATTAAAGTGGATGCTAAATCCACAAAGCCCCTTTTATGTTAAACCTAGATTAAGTTTGAGTTTAATGCAATGGGGTTTAAAGTTTATGCAAATGGCCACCGCTGAAAATGTAGATAAGGCTGCCATTCCTTTAAAAGATTATGCCATGTTGAGCCAACATTGTTATGAAGAATGGGCCAAACTTCCTCAATTCAAATTTGCCTATGAACATAAAGGCTTATTAGAGATATTTCAAACTGAAAAAGTGGCAGAGCATGCACATCATACAGT
>CAMARL010000038.1 GCA_945860325.1 Spirosoma fluviale
TTTCAGGCTTACACGTAGGCCTTTTATATGCGGGCCTAAGTTTTATTTTAGGCTTTTTATTACGAAAGGGCCGCTATGGCAAAATACTTTTTTTCATTTTAATGATGATTTTACTTTGGGCCTATGCTGGAATTTCTGGTTTTTCTGACTCAGTTCTGAGGTCTGCTTGGATGTTTTCTGTGATGCTTTTCGCTAAGGCATTTTTGCACCATCAAAATGGAATAAATACATGGGCTTTTTCGTGTTTCGTTCTTTTGGTTTTTAAACCCATGGCCTTGTTTGAGCCGGGGTTTCAGTTGTCGTATTTGGCCGTGTTGGGGTTAATTATATTCCAACAAAAATGGGCGTCTTTGATAAAATTTAATTTCCAATGTAGGCCTCTTCAATTTATTTTATCTAATACTTGGGAGCTAACCTGCGTGGCTCTTGCTGCCCAAATTTTTACTTGGCCTTTAATTATTTATTATTTTTATCAATTTCCCAATCCATTTTGGTTCTTATTACTTAATCCTATTTTAATTGTGCTGTCGACTATTTCACTAGGCACAGGTTTCTTATTTATTAGCGTATCTCCTATTTTGGTTTTTCTAAAGTTTGATTTTTTATTGCGATGGTTGGGTTTTTTATTAAATTTTAGTTTTTCTATGTTGCATTTTGTCATGTTTAAGTTTGTCTATCTTTTTCACCCCATCTTACCATTTCTTAAAATTCACTTGATTGAAGTTTTTACCTATTTTATGCTTGTCATCTTCTTTTGGTGTTGGCTGGTTTACCGCAAGAAGATATTTATATCATTTGTCATTCTATTCATTAGTGCTGAAGGCTTATTCCATATATTTCCTGAACGGGAGCATCAACAATCCTTCTTGTCTCAATATAATGGATATCCTATTTTTGTTTTGATTTCTGGAGGGGAATCACATTTTTTCGCCCCCAATATTTTGAGAAAAGATCCCCTTTGGATACAGGGTCACTTAAGTCCACTTTGGGCTAATTTGGGAGTTCGGGACACCTTAGGAATATTCTACGACCCCACTAAGAATTACAGTTGGCCTTATAAAAACAAAAAATTCATTCTTTTAAATAAAGCAGCCATTAGACCTAAAGGCTATGGAGCCACGGTGATGGTATCTCGAAATGTTCTTATGAAGGAACCTCATTGGTTAGGTACTTGGGATAATTCATCCTTATTAATTGCGAATAAACCTACGATTTATACGCAGCAAGTGTGGTCGACTTTTTATCCTAAGTTATTAGGTAAAAAAGTAGATTTTTTGGATCAGCGAGCAGCTATCCTATATTAAAAAAGACTACCTGTAGGGGTAGTCTTTTTGTATTAGCTTGGTTTTTTCTCATTGCGTTTACGCTCATTGGGATCTAGCCAAATTTTACGCATTCGAAGTGATTTAGGAGTAATTTCTAAATATTCATCCTTTTGGATAAACTCCATACATTCTTCTAAAGAGAAATTTAATTTAGGAGCAATTTTAGCGTTTGTATCTGTTCCAGAAGCACGCATATTCGTTAATTGCTTCGCATTTTGAAGGTTAACTTCAATGTCGTTTTGACGATTATGCTCTCCTACAACCATTCCAGTATAAACCTCTTCACCTGGATCGATAAAAAATACGCCTCTATCTTGTAATTTATCTATGGCGTAAGGGATAGCAGCTCCTGTATTCATCGATATTAACGATCCGTTGATACGTCCTGGAATTGGCCCTTTGAAAGGCTCATAAGCTGTAAAACGGTGCGCCATAATGGCTTCACCAAATGTTGCAGTTAATACTTTTGATCTTAAACCGATTAAACCTCTAGAGGGGATATTGAATTCTAAATGTTGAAGGTCACCTTTAGGTTCCATAATCAACAATTCTCCTTTTCCTTGGGTGGCAAGTTCAATCACCTTTCCGGCAACTTCCGCAGGTACATCTACCACTAAAGTTTCGATAGGCTCTAAACGCTCCCCATTTTCACCTTCTTTGAAAATTACTTGTGGTTGGCCTACTTGTAACTCATATCCTTCCCGACGCATGGTTTCAATGAGCACGGATAAATGTAAAATTCCTCGACCAAAAACTAAGAATTTATCTTCACTCTCAGTGTTCATTACTTTTAAGGCTAAATTCTTTTCAGTCTCCTTGAATAAACGCTCACGAATATGACGAGAAGTAACCAATTTTCCCTCTTTACCAAAAAATGGAGAGTTGTTGATCGTAAATAACATATTCATGGTAGGTTCGTCGATAGCAATACGCTCCAAAGCCTCCGGGTTTTCAGCATCAGCAACTGTGTCGCCAATTTCAAAATCCTCAATACCAGTAATGGCACAAATTTCGCCACATTCTACTTTTTCCACCCTCACTTTACCTAAACCCTCAAATACTTGAAGTTCCTTGATGCGCATTTTCTTGGTACTTCCATCTGCTTTGCAAAGAGCAATTTGCATTCCCTCTGTCAGTGTTCCTCTTTCTAAACGCCCGATGGCAATACGACCCACAAAAGACGAATAATCTAATGAGGTGATTTGCATTTGTGGGGTTCCTTCTTGAACCTTTGATGCAGGAATATTTTTAATAATAGAGTCTAATAATGCAATTATGTTATCTGTAGGAGCCTTCCAATCTTCACTCATCCACCCTTGTTTCGACGATCCATAGATACATGGAAAATCTAATTGCTCCTCTGATGCATCCAAATTGAACATTAAGTCAAAAACTTGCTCATGAACTTCATCTGGGCGACAATTCTCCTTGTCTACTTTGTTGACTACAACAATCGGCTTAAGACCTAAAGCAATAGCCTTAGATAATACGAACCGAGTTTGAGGCATTGGGCCTTCAAATGCATCTACTAATAGTAAAACACCATCAGCCATCCGTAAAACGCGCTCTACTTCTCCTCCAAAGTCGGCGTGACCAGGAGTGTCAATAATATTGATCTTAACCCCATTATAGCGTACGGATACGTTTTTTGAGGTAATCGTTATGCCTCGCTCACGTTCCAAATCATTACTATCTAGAATCAAATCTCCAAATTCTTGGTTCTCTCTAAATATTTTTGAGGCGTGGATGATTTTGTCAACTAAAGTAGTTTTACCGTGGTCAACGTGGGCAATAATGGCAATGTTGCGGATGCTTTGCATAAAATGAAGGCTCGTAAATTTTAAGGTGCAAAGGTATGGATTATTTCTTTGAAAAGTACTATTTGATTTAAATTACCATACTCGAATTTATTCAATCGCAGTATGAGTATTGATAACCTTACTTCTTGTGGGGTATTCTTCTAAAATTTTGGCTAAAATACTTGTTGAGTCGATTCCACAAAGTTCATATAGTTCTTTTTGTTCTCCATGTTCAACAATCAGGTCGGCAATCCCTAAGCGGATTATTTTAGCTTGATATTGATGGTCTACCATAAACTCGGCAATGGCAGATCCAAAACCTCCTTGAACCGCCGCATCCTCGACTGTTATGATGGTTTTGAAGGCTTTGAAAATGACATGCAATAATCGCTCGTCAAGGGGTTTGACAAAACGCATATCATATAATGCCGGATTTAGACCTTTTTGTTGGGCCAATTCGACTGCCTTTTGAGCTTCATTCCCAATATGACCAATACTTAATATGGCTACATTTTCTCCTTTAATTAGTTCTAAACCTGTGCCAATTTCAATTTTTTCAAACGAAGTTCTCCACGCCGGCATAACACCTTCACCTCTAGGATAACGAATCGTAATGGCTTGATTCAGCTCTTTAAAAGAGTCTAAAGAAGCTGTATACATCATATTTCTAAGTTCCTGTTCGTTCCTTGGTGCGGCTACAATCATATTGGGGAGAGCCCTCATGAATGCGAAGTCGTAAAGTCCATGATGCGTCGGACCATCAGCCCCTGCAAGGCCCGCACGATCTAAACAAAAGATAACCGGTAATTTTTGCAAACAAACATCATGAACGACTTGGTCGTACCCTCTTTGCATGAAGGAACTATAAATATTACAAAAAACAGTGAGTCCTTGCGTAGCTAGTCCTGCAGAAAATGTTACAGCATGTTGCTCGGCAATACCTACGTCAAATGCTCTATCTGGCATTTCACGCATCATAATATTGAGTGATGATCCCGACGGCATCGCAGGAGTAATCCCCATAATTTTGGGATTTTTTTCCGCTAGCTCTAAAAGGGTATGTCCAAAAACCTCTTGATACTTAGGAGGCTGAGGATTGTCATAGGTTTTTTTATGAATCTCCCCCGTTATTTTATCGAATTTTCCAGGGGCGTGCCATAAGGTTTGATCCTTTTCGGCTAAACTATACCCCTTGCCTTTTGTCGTAATGCAATGCAATATTTTTGGCCCAGGAATATCTTTTAAATCATTCAAAACCGTCGTTAAATATCCAATATCATGGCCATCAATGGGTCCAAAATACCTAAGATTTAATGACTCAAATAAATTACTTTGCTTTAATAATGTGGCTTTAAGCCCATTTTCTATTTTGGATACAATTTCTTGGGCTGATTTACCAAATTTTGACATTTTTCCCAACAAATTCCAAACATCATCCTTCACCTTGTTATAGGTGTGAGATGTTCTAATATCTGTTAAATACTCTTTCAATGCGCCCACATTGGGGTCTATGGCCATGCAATTATCATTTAAGATAATTAGCATATTATTTGGAATGTCTCCTGCGTGATTCATTGCTTCAAACGCCATACCAGCCGTCATGGATCCATCACCTATAACGGCAATGTGTTGCTTTTGGAATTCTTTTTTGTAGCGAGAAGCAACCGCCATACCTAAAGCGGCTGAAATGGAGGTGGAAGAATGCCCAACACCAAATGTGTCATATATGCTTTCGGATCTTTTAGGAAATCCACTGATCCCTCCTAAAAGTCGATTGGTATGAAATACATCCCTTCTTCCGGTAAGTATTTTATGGCCATAAGCTTGATGTCCTACATCCCAAACTAATTGGTCTTCTGGAGTATTAAATACATAATGTAATGCTACGGTTAATTCAGTTACTCCCAATGAAGCTCCAAAATGCCCCCCATTTACAGAAACTTGGTCGATGATTAATTGCCTTAATTCTTCGCACACTTGGGGTAATTCTGAGGGAGAAAGACTCCTTAGATCTGCTGGAGAATTTATTTTACTCAATAATGGACCAGCTTTGAATTGCATAAATTAAAAATTAAAATTACCCGAAGGTGAATATCAAACAATATAAAGGTAAAAATGTTTTTAGGCTTATTCGTTTTTTTGACTCGCTTTAAACAATCTCCTTTTTTCGTATTTACTCAAACTATCATACCCAGATTTTGAAATTTTATCTAAAATTTGGTTCAGTTCTTCTTCTACGACTTCTTGCTTATCCTGTTCATTCGTAGATTCGTAAATTCTTTTTTGAGCCACTTTTATAAAAGAAAATACTTTTTCCTCTTTGACAAATACATTCTTTTTTTGTGGGAGTTGAAAATAAAATCCATAAATAAAACCCATTAAAGCTCCACCTAAATGCGCAATATTTCCTCCAGCATTCGTCCCAATAGTTTCAATGAACGACCAAATAATGTAAAACGCAGCCACATATTTAATCTGCACATCACCAATAAAAAATAAATGTATGCGATAAGTAGGCTTAATGGTTGCCGCGGCAACCACAATGGCAAATACCCCAGCTGATGCCCCATTTAGATAGGTCGGCCCTTTTAAAATAAAATAAGAGAAGCTGTTCACTAAAAGCAAATAAGCAACCGCCCCTGATAATCCACCCCAAATAAACAATTTAACGATTCGTTCGGAACCTATAAAGTCTTGAATAATTATTCCAAACCAAAAAAGGAACATCATATTAAAAAGCAGATGGAATAATTCAATATGAATAAAGAAATAAGTAAATGCTGTCCAAGGCTCTTTAAGTACAATTTTGGGCGTTGACGATAATGTTAAATGTTCTAATGTAGCTGAAAATATTTCTTCGTGGCCTGCCAAAATAAGCATGACTTTGCCAAACATCAAACCAAGAAATATAAAAATGTTAAAAGCAATAAGCTTTTTTAGTCCTTGATTAGGACTGTTAAAAATCATTTTTATATCGAACCAAATACTTTTCATCTTAAAAAAATGTATTTCTTTTATTACCCCAATATTTTAAAAGAATGACTGCAAAAATCATTCCACCGATATGTGCGAAGTGTGCCACATTATCTCCTTCACTTTGCTGTATTCCCTGATAAAGCTCGTATAATCCATAAAAACTCACAAAATATTTAGCCTTAATTGGAATAGGCAATGGGAAAAGAAACATTTCTGAATTTGGAAATAAATAGCCAAAAGCCATTAAAATTCCAAAAATTGCACCCGATGCTCCGCCAACAACACTTCGATTTATAAACTCAGCATAATTGGTCCTGACCCAATCTGTATTAACAGGTTCAATAGGATTGATGACGCTAAAATGCTGAACATAGTCCGTCAAATTAAATGAACTCGGATTGGATAAAACCAATTCGGTTGCCCTTCTGAAATCTGCGAAATCAATAAAATGCTGAATGCCCATATACAATAATCCAGCGCCAATACCGCAGAAAAAGTAGAAAAATAAAAATCGCTGGGCTCCCCAAACTCGTTCTAGCAACGATCCAAACATAAAAAGTCCAAACATGTTACTTAAAAGATGCATGAAATTTGCATGAACAAACATGTACGTGACCACCTGGAAGAAATAAAAATCTCTTGCTTGAAAATAGTGTAACGTAAACAAATCTTCGGGTAAGGCTCCTTTTCCTAAAAAAAGAACAACATTAACGATGATTAAATTACGAACGGTAGGTGTTAAGTTTCTAAACATATTTTTATTCTTCAAATCCCCAATCAATGGAGTTTTTCATGTCTTTAATAATCAGCCCCATTGATTTGAATGTGGCTCTTATTTCATCCACCTTATCATATTTTCGTTGGTCCTTGAATTCTTTATACAAAGATAATAAGCCGTCAATTAACATGTCTGAGTTTTCAGGAGTTTCCATCGTCAAACCTAATATTTCTTCTAAAAAGAGAATATAATTTGTTTTTAAAGCTTCAAAGGTGCTTGGATTAATGGCCTCAAATGAGAGTGTTCCCGTATGTAATTGATTTATTTTTTTCAATAAATTAAATACATGTGCAATAGTCACAGCGGTGTTTAAGTCGTCATTCATTCCATCGTAACAACCTTGAATCGAACTTAAAATATCCGCTTCTTGGTCGGAGTCGACCTGCGTGGAAATGTTCCTAGGATATTCCATTTTTTTGATGATTCTTAACCCATTTGCAATTCGCTTATAGCCTTTCTGTGAAGCTTTTAAGGCCTCATTTGAAAAATCTAAGGTACTTCGATACTGAGATTGCAACATAAAAAAGCGCACGGTCATGGGACTGTAAGCCTGCTCTAATAACGGGTGGTTTCCAGTAATCAATTCTTTCGGCAAAAAGGAATTACCCAAAGATTTACTCATTTTCTGACCATTAACAGTGAGCATATTCGTATGCATCCAATATCGGACGGGAACTTCACCATAGGCCGCTTTGGCCTGTGCAATTTCACACTCATGATGTGGGAATTTCAAGTCCATTCCACCCCCATGGATGTCAAATGTATTGCCTAAATATTTATGGCTCATGCAGGTACATTCGAGGTGCCAACCAGGGAACCCTTCTCCCCAAGGAGAATTCCACCGCATGATGTGTTCAGGCGACGCTTTTTTCCAAAGAGCAAAGTCCAAAGGACTTTTTTTCTCTCCAACTCCGTCTAAATCTCTCGTTTCAGTGAGTAAATCGTCTAAAATCCGACCTGATAAATTCCCGTAATCACCCCCTTGTTTATTATAAGTTTCTATATCGAAATAAATGGAGCCATTAGATTCATAGGCCAAACCTTTATTTAACAGGTTTTGTGTGGTCTCTATTTGCTCAACGATATGCCCCGTGGCGGAAGGTTCAATACTTGGAGGCAACAAATTAAATGTTTGTAGAACATGATGAAAATCTTGCGTATATCGATGAACAATTTCCATGGGCTCTAGCTTTTCCAATTTGGCCATTTTCCCAATCTTGTCCTCTCCTTCGTCTCCATCGCCAACTAAATGTCCCACATCTGTAATGTTTCTTACATATCGAACCTTATAGCCAATGTGGCTTAGGTATCTAAATAGAATATCGAATGACGTAAATGTTCTCAGATTTCCTAAATGTACATAGTTGTAAACAGTCGGGCCACAAACATACAAACCCACATGTGGCGCGTTGAGCGCTACAAAAACTTCTTTTTCACGGCTGAGTGTATTATATAATTTTAATGGCTGCATCTAGACTATTTCGGTCCTTATATAGAAATTTATATGAGGTATTAAAATTACTGCGATTCTTTTAAATCACCAAAACTATTATTGCTTAGTCGAATCTATTAAACACGTTAAGGAGATTGGACCCAAAATATATTATCTTTGTAAATTCATTTGATTGATTACATGATATTAAAAGAAGTAGTAGGAGATAAAATCCTTAAGCGAATGTTTTTGGAGTTCCCAGTTTCTTTATATGCGAGTGACCCAAATTGGATAAGACCTTTAGATCAGGACATTGAAGTTATTTTTGACCCCAATAAAAACTTTCATTTAAAAAAAGGAGAGGCCATTCGATGGATTTTATTTGACGAAAATCAAAATCCTATCGGTCGAGTAGCTGCCTTTTATGAAAATACAGAACCTGATAAAAGTAATCTTAAATTGGCCGGCATGGGATTTTTTGAGGTGATTGATGATGAGAACGCTGCCAAAATTTTGTTTGACGCATGCAAGAATTGGCTAAAAGAAAAGGGATTTGAGGGCATGGATGGCCCCATTAATTTTGGGGAGCGCGATAGTTTTTGGGGATTAATGATTAAAGGATGGGAGTTTGAACCCACCTATAAGATGCCATGGACTAAGCCATATTACATTTCATTTTTTGAAAATTATGGGTTTAAAGATTATTTCCAACAATACGTCTATGTTTCTTCCATTCGGGGAGCCAATGTTACCGCCGGAATTGAAGAAAAGGCTCAGCGGATTTATCAAAATCCTAATTATAATTTTAAGCATATAGAAAAGTCTAATCTCGCTAAATATGCAGAAGATTTTAAAATTATTTATAATGCGGCTTGGGCAAAATTTCCGGGTGTCAGTGAAATGTCTTCCGAACAAGCTCAGAAATTAGTGAAGCAAATGAAGCCCATTATTGACGAACAATTACTTTGGTTTGCCTATTCTGAAAATGATGAACCCGTTGCATTTTTTATTGTGATCCCCGATTTGAATCAAATCATCAAACATTTGCATGGTAAATTGAATACTTGGGGAAAGATAAAATTTTTACTTTTAAAAAGTAGGGGCGTGCTAACTAGAACCTGTGGTGTTATTTTTGGCGTGGTTCCTGAGCATCAAGGAAAGGGCGTTGAATCTGCCATTGCCTTGCGTTTTAGAACGGCTGCCAGAGAAAACCCTTTCTATCCATATACAACTATGGACATGAATTGGGTCGGCGATTTTAATCCCAAAATGATGCGTTTTGTTTCCCAATTGGGAGCCACTAATGATAAAACATTTATTACTTACCGTTATTTATTTAATCCTAACCAGCCCTTTAGTCGTTGTCCTAAAGTAGGCTAAATATTTTCAAAATGAGCTTATTAACTATTGGAACCGTAGCGTTCGACGCCCTAGAAACCCCTTATGGAAAAACTGATAAAATTATCGGTGGTTCTTGTACTTACATTGCTTTGTCAGCAGCTTTTTTTCTTCCTCAGGTCAATGTAGTTGCCGTGGTGGGGGATGATTTTCCACAAGCATACATGGATTCTTTGATCTCAAAGGGGATTAATTTAGAAGGTTTACAAATTAAAAAAGGTGAGAAGTCATTTTTTTGGGCAGGCAAATATCATAATAACATGAATTCGCGTGATACCTTAGTTACGGATTTAAACGTATTAGCAGATTTTAAACCCATGATACCAACTAGTTATCAAGATTGTGAATATTTGATGTTGGGTAATTTGACGCCCCAAGTTCAAATTGAGGCTATTGAAGGATTAAAGAATCGACCCAAGCTAGTAGTGATGGACACCATGAATTTTTGGATGGATGTGGCCATGGATGATTTAAAGAAAGTACTTAAATTGGTCGACGTCTTGTGTATCAATGATGAAGAGGCGCGCCAACTATCAGGTCAGTATTCTCTAAGGACAGCAGCTAAAATGATTATGGGGATGGGCCCCAAAACGCTAATTATCAAAAAAGGCGAGCATGGTGCTTTATTATTCCAAGACACAAAGATGTTTTATTGCCCAGCATTACCTTTAGAAGAAGTTTTTGACCCTACAGGTGCGGGAGATACTTTTGTTGGCGGATTCATAGGTTATCTAGCACAAACCAACGATATATCCTTTGAAAACATGCGCAAGGCCATCGTTTATGGCTCTGCAATGGCATCTTTCTGTGTGGAGAAATTTGGGACCGAACGACTTTTTGAAGTGACGTCTTCCGATTTAGAAGCAAGGGTAAGCGAATTTAGAGAACTCGCTCGTTTTTAGTTGCCACCCACAACAACTTCGGTTAATTTTGAGGGATCTAGGTATTTATTAGCTAGATCCCTTATTTCTTTTGGTGTGCATGAAAAAATTTGATCTTGAAATTGATCGTAATAATCAGCATCCAAGCCTTCTAATTCAATTATTTTTACTTTTTCAGCAATGTCAAACGCTTGAGTTAATTCTCCCGTAAAGCTCCCCATTAAATAGTTTTTGACCAGTGATAATTCTTCTTCAGATACTAATTCGTCTCTTAGAATTTGCATCTCTTTTTTTACTTCAAATATCGTTTCTGCTACATTTTCATTTTTAACATCGGTACCCACTGCCCAATAACCTGAACGGTACATTGGGACTAATGAGGATGATATTCCATAGGTAAATCCCTTCTCCTCACGTATATTTTTTTGAAGCCTTGATCCAAAAAATCCACCAAGAAGCGTGTTCAGTACACTAAATTTGAAATAGTCTTTGTTCTTCCTGTTAATAGATTTTATGCCTAATCTGATTGAACTTTGCAAGGCATCTTCTCTTGTTTCTTTTGTCGAGCTTGATTCCAAAAATATAGGATCCGGGACGATTAATTGTCCTTTTGTGTTGAAAGCAAGTTCGCCAAGCGTAGCGTCTAATATTTTGATTTCTTCATTTGATATTTTTCCTGATAGAAAAATACTGGGTGTTTGGCTGGCCCAAGTTTTTTTATAAAAAGTAATTAGATCGCTTACATTCAATATTGCCAATGACTCTGGAGTTGCAGCGCGTCCATAAGGATCATCGCCATAAAGTTTCTTTCGCATTAATTGGCTTGCACTATATGCTGTTTTTTCCCAGTTTAATCTATTTTTCTGAATTTCAATTTCCAATTCTTTTTGGAATTCTTGCTCAGGGAAAATACACATTTGAATCATGTCGGCAACGTATGGCATTAATGCGCCGAAATGTTTAACTAATCCATAGACGGTAAATGTTGCTTGATCTAAGGTAGCTTGGATATCCCAGAATGCACCATGAAAGTCAAACGATTGATGAATATGTAATGCATCATGTTTGCTTGTGCCGCGCTTCATTAATTGGGCTGTTAAACTTGCTAAACCTGCTACGTTGCTATGTATTCCTCCGGCTTTTGTACTTAGCTCAAATTTGAAAACAGGCTGCTCGCCTAGGTTGACCGAATTTACGATTATACCATTTCTTAAAGAGTGCTTTAGGGCAGAAGGAAATTTTATTTTTTCAATAGGAAATGCTCCGGGGGCTTTACTTCTGTCCAACATCTAAATAGGGCTTTATAAAAAACAAATGACATCCAATTATGAATGTCATTTGCAATAAAAAAAATATTTTTTAATTATTTCTTAGGAGTATCATTATTGATAGCTGCTAATAAAGTTACTCTTAATGTATTTGCCAATGGGCTGCTTGTTCCTGTTGGAACTAAGTAAGCAAAGTCAAAGCCATATTTTTGATCCAATTTAAGTCCTACTCCAAAAGTGAAATATTTACGATTTCCTTTCATTTCTGATTCATTGAAAAATCCACCACGTAAAGCGAAAGTATTATTAAACAAATATTCAGCTCCCAAAGAAGTAGTAAATTCTTTTATTTCTTCACCAAATCCATCTTCTGCATCAAACAATGAACCGAAGATTCCTCCGATTGCTGATGAATTAGAACCCGTTGGATCAGTTTTTGTTGGCGTAGGAACCATCAATTTATTTAAATCTAACGTAAATGTTAGTTTATTCTTATCATCTACATTTTTAATTGCAGCAATACCAGCTCTTAAGTTTGTTGGGATAAAGTTTTTATCTAAACCACCGTAGGAAACTTTACCAGAAATGTTAGACAACATTAAACCATACGTATAGTTCCAGTTTTTTTCTGAAGTTTTATTCCAATAAAGAGATAAATCAGCTGCTACTGTTTGAGCCGGTTGCATGGCTGATGTACCTGCACCTTGATAGTTTCCTAAAAGGTTAGAGTTGATATATTTTAAGTTTAATCCTAATGACAATGTATTTGATAATTTTCTAGCATGTGATACTGTCAAAGCATATTCCTTAGAATTAAAGTTACCTGCACTTGTTCCTGAAGCTGTTGTAGCTTGAAAAAGTCCTTGGTCAAAATAATTGATCGAAAATCCAAATGCCTGACCTTTGGCTGTTTTTTTGTATCCTGCGATATTGTAAAGTGCCATGTCATTTACCAGGTTACGTAACCAAGGAGTATATGAAATTGCAAATCCTAAATCTTTATCAGCAGAGGCTAATTTTGCAGGATTCCAATAAATCGCATTGACATCTGAAGAAATGGCTACTCCCGCATCACCCATTGCCGCAGAGCGTGCATCTGGTGTTACATTCATGAATAACATGGTTGGCGTTGGAATTCTTCCAGAATTCAACTGACCTGAAACCAAAGTTTGACCTATTGCGAAGTTACATACTAAAAGCGCTATTGCAGATAGTAATGATCTTTGGAGAATAGAAATTTTTGTCGTCATCGGTTATTAAATATTAGATTGTCTAGTAATTGCAAATTATTTAAGGTCAAAAATAAGTATTTTTAAAGTATTTAGTGTTTAAAAATGTAAAATATTTTATAAAATTTATTTTAGGGTCGTGATTTTTCCACTGATCAAAATAGTTTCATTATTTTTACT
>CAMARL010000039.1 GCA_945860325.1 Spirosoma fluviale
AAGGAAGCTAACATCTGCTCATCAAAACCTCCATTACCTAAACCTCCGTAGAGTTCAGTTACAAAGGCCTCTGCTAAGCTCGGATCTGTCCAAACGACAGACTCAGAAAGTTGATCTAAAGGTTTTGTGTTAACAAAACTATCGTTACAGCTCGTAAAGACAGTTCCGAAAACCGATAATGCAATGATTACATATCTTTTTTTCATTTTTTTGTCTATTTAATTATTAAAATGTTGCTGTTAATCCTAAATTCATAATCTTTGATTGTGGATAATACTGACCTGTGGAATTTACTGTTTCGGGATCAAATATTTTCAACTTATCCCATGTAAACATATTCAAACCATTCGTGTAAACTCTACAGTTCTTTAAACCGATTTTACTCAATAATGTTTCAGGAATATTATATCCGATTTCAAAGTTTTTCAAACGGATGTAATCTGAATTTCTCAACCAGTACGTATTATTAGCAGAAAAATATTGATCATTTCGGTTAGCAATTCGAGGATGTACACTGCTTGGGTTTTCTACTGTCCAACGGTTTTCATAAATATCAGTTAAATAATTACCAATATTCCCCATTTCGCCCGCACTAATATACTGCATCGCTCCTGCTGCTCCCTGGAATAAGATCGTTAAATCAAAATTCTTGTACGTCGCACCGATATTAAATCCTCCTTGGAATAATGGTAATTGAGTGAAATCATTACGAACCTGATCATTTGGGTCGATTTTTCCATCTCCATTCCAATCCTTGTATTTCATATCTCCAGGACGCAAAGTATTCACGAGAGCTTTATAGCTTATCGTTGTTGCATCGATATCCGCTTGATCCTTAAATACCCCATCATATTGATAAGCTACGTAGGTATTCATTGGTCTTCCCGTAGAACGTTGCCATTCTGGAGCACCAGGAGCTTCATCCCAGAATAAAATCTTATTCTTAGCATAACCTCCATTTAAACCTACATTGTATTTGAAATCACCAATTTGATCGCGATATCCTAAGGTAAAGTCAAAACCTGAGTTTTCAACTTCTCCAATATTCTGAGCTGGTAAAGTCAAACCTGTCGACTGAGGAACAGAAGCGTTTTTAACCCAAAGAATATCAGTACGTTTGTTATAGAAATAATCCATCTCAAAAGTAACCTTATCATTAAATAATGAACCTTCTAAACCGATATCCGAATTGGTAGCCACCTCCCACTTAATGTTGTTGTTAGGGATTTTGGTTTCAAACAAGGTTTTAGTTTCTACGTTACCAATGATGTAACTTCTAAATCCATACGTAGATAAGTACTGATAGGTAGCGATTTGATCATTACCCATTTGTCCCCATGAACCTCTTAATTTCAAAAAATTGATTACAGGTAATTGGTCTTTGATGAAACTTTCTTCCGACATCACCCAGCCTAACATACCACCTGGGAAAAATCCATAACGGGTTGCCTCAGGGAAAATATCAGAACCATCATAACGCCATAAGAATTCAGCTAAATATTTTTCTTTGAAATTATATGCCACACGGCCAAAATAGTTCAAACGTGCGCGCTCATAAGCACCCCCAGCATTATTTTTCTCTAAATCTCCTCCTGCAAATAGTTGATCTAAAGCAGGTGAAATGAAGAAACGACGATAAGCATTGAAGTTATCTCCATCAATGGTTTCTCTATTTGTTCCAGCTAAAACAGTAATTCCATGCCCGTTAAATTTACGCTCATAAGTTGCAATAGCTCCTAATAAAATATTTAATTGAGTTTCATCACCAACTGTCAAGCGAGGCTCAGCGGGCCCACGCTTACTCGCCACCAATGTTGGTGTCTTTCCATCCGCTTCAAAACCACTTCCTTTTTGATAAAGAGTCCATGGCGTCTCCCAACGCTTAGTAGCACGGTAACGCTTATCGATGGCAGCTGTACCTGATAATTTTAACCCTTGAATCCAAGGAATTTTAATATCCAACTGTCCATTCGTTTGGAAATAGCTTTGCTTATCGCGGTCATAACCCGTTTGGTTGGTTGTAATAACCACTGGATTTTGACCATTTTCAATATCAGGACCCGGTAAGCCGTTTGGCCAAAATGCTTGCTCCTGCGGTTTACCTCTCATTTGCATCCTGAAAATTGCACCGGCTGCCTGCGTTGGTGATTCACGAAATTCTTCACGACCCAAAATACCAATAGAAAGATTTACATTTTCATTTATTTTTGCATCCAAATTTAAACGTAAATCATATTGCTTAAATCCTTTGGCTGAGTTTTTATAAAACGCATCCTGATTTTGGTAACCCATTGAAGCCAAATATTTAATATTCTCGCTTCCCCCACTCAATTGAACATTGTGACGAGACTGAGGTGACCATGGTTTTAAAGTTGCTCCATACCAATCTGTATTTGGGTATAGCCAAGGATCTGAACCATCCCCATACTTTTGTATGTCAGTTGGGCTATATGGAGCTTTTCTACCATTATAAACACCTGAAGCCTTGTAAGCAGCTGTTGCTGCACTCCATTGGTTTGTTGGCAATTGATAGATATCCAAATCATTTAACATACCTACATACTGAGATGCATTTGTTAATTTAGGAATGACCGTTGGATCTGAAAATCCTTGATTAAACGAGTACGATAACTCAGGCTTTCCTGTTTTTCCTTTTTTCGTTGTAATCAAGATAACTCCATTCGCCGCACGAGCACCATAAATAGCTGCAGATGCATCTTTCAATACAGAGATCGTCTCAATATCAGCTGGGTTAATACGATCTAAACCACCCGCACGATTTGGAATACCATCGATTACGATTAAGGCGTCATTGTTGTTCAAAGTGTTAGCCCCACGAATACGAATCGTAGACCCATCGGAACCAGGCTCTCCAGAACGGTTAACAGCAACTACTCCGGCCATACGACCGGCAAGTGAATTACTTAAGTTAACACTAGGCGATTTCTGTAGGTCTGATCCTTTAACCGACACAACAGAACCAGAAATAGTCGCCTTTTTCTGTACACCGTATCCTACAACAATCACCTCAGAAAGGCTTTTTGCATCAGGTGATAAGGAAACATTGATAATGCTTTGATTCCCTACGGTCACTTCTCTACTTTCATAACTCACGAAAGTATAAATGATTTTACTAGAACTACCAGGTACAGAAAGTGTATACTTTCCATCCACATTCGTCGTGGTTCCTTTATTGGTCTCCTTAACGATAATGTTTACTCCGATCAAGGCCTCGCCTTTTTCATCGGTCACTTTACCTGTAATAGTTTGATTTTGGCCAAATGCTGCCCATGAACTAGTGAGCAGAACGACCAGCAAGTACAGTACCTTGCTTTGGTAAAAGTTTGATTTCATAAAATGATTTTTTTTAAAATGTTCATCGACTTAATGGTTACAATGGTCGACTTTAATGGGGTGAATATATGTAGACTTTTTTGCAAAAAAACTTTTTTTTTGCAAAAAAATGCGTTTAAATGAAACCAAAGCTATTTTCAAGGATTGATAAGGATCAACATTTATTTGAATAATCCTACGAAATTATAGAGTAAATGGTAATTAAACTTTAAATAATACTATTAAATTTCTATTAAAAAATGATTAAAAAAAATACCGACATAGCTCATAAAAATATGGCTGCATCGGTATTAAATTTTAATTTTAACAAAAAATTGAAAAATTACAGTTTATTAATTTCCCCTCGGTGCTCTAAAAATCGTAGGTCTCCAAACATCATTTTTGCTATTGATATCTGGAAATACATGGTCGGGGTCGATGGTCACCGACTTGATAGGAATAGTCGTAGAAGTCCTGAAGGTCCAAGAACTTCCCCTTTGCCAAATTTCCACAGGAAAAGTAAATCGTTCTTTCGCCCCACTAACTAATTCCACATCTACTACAGCTGGCATCGCCATCTTTTCCATGTTTTCAATGGTGATTAAAGCTCCTTTTGCTGGATCTTGTTCTATGTAATCCACCTCCTTCACCGATTGATCTAGACGCCATAACTCGTAAAACCAGGATTTCCAGAACCAACCCAAATCCTCACCCGCTCCATCTTCCATTGCCTTAAAAAAGTCGAGTGGCGTAGGATGTTTAAAGGCCCAATGCTTGATATAGCTCTTAAACGCGTAATCAAATCGATCAGCCCCTAAAATATTTTCACGTAAAATCTTTAGGCCTATGCCTGGTTTATTATAGGCTTCCCAGCCTAAATTCATAGGCTTTATGACATCAGGAATTGAAAGTATAGGGTCTGCATATTCCCTAAACATCATAGGTGCAATCTGATGCATATCCATTTTTTGGCTTTTAAACTCTCCTTTATTAAAGGAGTCCATGGAATAAAAATTAATGAATGTATTGAAACCTTCATCCATCCAAGGAAACTTACGCTCATTTGAACCTACAATCATTGGGAACCAGTTGTGCCCAAATTCATGATCCGTAACCCCCATCAGCGCACGCGTTTGATCGCGGTATCCACAAAAGATAATCCCAGGATATTCCATACCAGAAACGATACCCGCCACATTCGTCGCTACCGGATAGGTATATTCGTAAAGCCAATTCGAGTAATATTCAATCGATGCTTTTACATATTCCGTCGAACGTCCCCAGGCATTTTGCCCATTGGACTCCACAGGATAAACAGAAACAGCCATCGATTTTTTACCACTTGGCAAATTGATTCTTGACGCATCTAAAATAAATGATTTTGAAGTGGCAAATGCCACATCACGCGCATTTGAACATTTAAATTTCCAGGTCAATCGGTCTTTTGCAGGTCTTGAAGTAGGATTTAATACCTCCTCAGCGGAACGAATCACCACTGTCGTTTCAGACTGTGCTGCCAAAGCCCATTTTTTCACTTGGTCTGCCGTATAAACCTCCGTAGGATTGACAAGTTCTCCGGATCCTACGACAATATGCGAAGCTGGTACATTGATCGAATACTCAAAATTTCCATATTCCAAATAAAATTCACCTGCGCCTAAATAAGGCAAGACGTTCCAACCTTCTATATCGTCATATACACACATCCTTGGAAACCATTGGGCCACTGTGAAAATTGCGCCATTTTTAGTTTCTTGGATACCCATTCGGTCATGGCCGTTCGCCGGAGACTTAAAGGAATAAACGATTTTAATTTTGGCTACACCCACTTTTTCAACCATGGGCTGAGTCAAACGAATTTGCATCCGCGTATCTTCCACCACATAATTTGCTGGTTTCCCGTCCACCATTACACTCTCAATTTGATATCCTCCCTCAAAACCTATATTACCAAATCTTCCTCCAGAAACCGGAGTGGTTTTGCCTCCACGTGATTTAGTCGAGAATGAATTTTGGTCTAATTGCAACCATAAAAAAGGCAATTTGTCTGGGGAGTTATTTTTATACGTCATCTCAACTTCCCCCGATATTTTACGAGCTTCTTCATCTAAAGATGCGGATATTTTATAGTCTACCGAGTTCTGCCAATACGTTGGCCCCGGAATACCAGAACCCGAACGAGCAGAAGATGCAGGCCCATAATTCCAAAGTGGATGGAATAATTCGTAGGCATTATAAGTCGACTTAGTTTGTCCCAAAGCCGAAAATGCTACAAAAAATAAAAGGAAAGCTGTATTTTTAATCATGATGGATTGTGTTAAAAAATAGTTAAGACTTCTTCATCCAATAAACGCTTGGATAAACCTAAAGTCTTAGGAACCTCATAATGGAAGAAAAATTTCATCGTATGCATTTTATCTTGGTAAAAAGCTAGCTCATCTGCACTCAAGCCTCCTGCTTTTATGGCCGCAGCAGCTACATTTCCTTGTTTTAGCCATTGCCATGCGACCGTTACCACACCAAATAATTCCATATAAAGGCTAGAATCCGCGAGAAAAACGTCAAATTCTCCTTTCATCGCAATACTTAATTTATGCATCGTGACCGCAGTCAAATTGGCCACTTCCGCTTCTAACATAGCGGCATATTTAGCCACCAAATCAGAAGATTTACCTGATTCAATATCTTTTGCAATCCATTTCCCTAAGGTTTGAAGCGCCTGACCATTGTTTGAAGGGATGCCTCTGCCCAACAAAGTTAAACCGTGAATTCCGGTCGTTCCTTCATATATAGACATAATCCGAACGTCTCTGGCCATTTGTTCCAAAGGAAAATCTTCCGTATATCCATAACCTCCTAATACTTGAAGTCCTTGGTTAACGGCTAATGTTCCCATTTCGGCCGGATATGTTTTTGCGACCGTCGTCATCAAGTCTAATAACAATTGGGCCTCCGCCTTTTCCTCTCCTTCTGCGCACTTCGTTAAATCATCCCAAAGAAGGCATTGGAAAAGCAATCCCATGGATCCTTCGACAATCGCTTTTTGGAAATACAACATACGCTGTACATCTGGGTGATTTTTAATTAAAGTCGGTGGAGTATTTGGATCTTTATTGGTCAATAAACGACCCTGAGATCTTTCGTTTGCATATTGTTTTGAAAAAAGATAGGCGGCAGAAGCAATATATGCACCCCCCATTCCTACTCCGATACGCGCTTCATTCATCATCTGAAACATGTACTTAAGCCCTTTATTAGGCTCTCCTACTAAATAACCTATCGACGCACCCTTATCACCAAAAGAAAGATGAAGTGCTGGTGTCGCTTTTTGACCCATTTTATGATAGACCCCTAAAGAGACCACTTCATTTTGAACCAATTGGCCATTTTCCATGCGCCTTTTAGGCACGACAAGAAGGGAAATTCCCTTAGTACCTGCAGGAGCACCTTCTAACCTGGCTAAAACTAAGTGGATGATATTTTCAGAAAAGTGATTGTCGCCTCCTGAAATGAATATTTTTTGTCCTTTGATGGCAAAAGTCCCATCGCCTAGATCTTTGGCTGAGGTGGATACGTCGTTCAACGAGCTTCCTGCTTGGGGTTCTGTCAAACACATCGTTCCTGTCCATTTTCCGGAAAGCATATTAGGAACAAATTTATCCGCTAATTCTTTCGAACCAAAGGACGCAATTAAATGCGCCGCGCCATGCGAAAGACCCGTAAACATAACCACTGAATTATGCGCCGCACCCCGAATGAATTCATGTGCCCCGCCGACTAAGGATGGAAGCTGTTGGCCCCCATGCTCAAAATCAAAAGTGACACCGATCATTCCTGATTCACCCATCTCCTTCACATATGGTTCGACTCCTGGATGTACATGTACCACGCCGTCCACTAATTCAGCTGCCTTTCTATCAGAATCTACATAAATGGGTCGCAAATATTTCTCGGCAATTAAATCGGCCGAATCCAATAACATGTCAAACATATCAGGCGTATAATCCGCAAAGCGAGGGTATTTACAAAGGGAAGCACTATCAAAAACCTCCTTTAAAATGAAGTCGAGATTTCGACGATCGTATTCTTTTGCCATAATCAATTATTATTTGAAACAAATTTGCAGAGAAAAAATATATTATGCAAGCATACTATATTTTTGTTGAGTGATATCATTATAAACTTTTTGTCATCTATTTATGGACTTAAATTTTTCACTCGCCATTCAACGACTAAGGCAATGGATCATAGCCACTGCCTCCCCAGGGATGGCAACTGGATATTCGCCGAATGGCCATTCGAAATCCCTTTAAAAAGCCATATTTCAAAAGCGCTTGTTTTGAGTATTCAGAGCAAGTGGGTTGGTACCGACAGGAATTAGGCAAAAAAGGGGATATCATTCCTTGGTACATGCGTATTAAACCCAAAAAGATTAATTTTAATATCGTGCCCAATTTTTTCTCTAGAATTATTCTGCTTCCGTTAATTTTTCAATTAAAAGAAGCGAAGATTTGATATAAACGCTAATTTAAATAAATTGCCTTAAATATTTTCCAACCAATATGCCGAAAATTGCTAATAGTTCTAAACTAATACTCATTTTATCGACCTTTATCTTAATTGGCCTATTAGCTAGTTCTCATCAAACTAGGAGTTTCTTTCATTCAAAAACAAAAATTGAGTTAAAAAATGACAGCCTTAGCTTACTTTTTGACCCCAAAATAGCGGAACAAAAATCCATTAAATTGGATACTTTTTTCAAAAAACTCCAACAAAACACCGGATTCAACGGCGCAGTATTAATTTCCCAGTACGGAAAAGTTATTTACAATAAATCGTTTGGCTATGCCAACTATTTCACAAAAACACCCATCAATAGCCACACGCATTTTCAGTTGGCCTCCGTGTCCAAGCAATTTACCGCTGTGGCAATTATGCAACTGAAGGAAAAAAACTTATTAGGTTACGACGATCCTATTTACAAACACATTCAAGGATTTCCATACGATTCTAGCTTAACCATTCGGAGTTTATTAACCCATCGTTCCGGCCTTTCAGATTATGCCTATAACATGGATAAAATGTATGATAAGAAAGTTCCACTGACCAATCAAAAGGTTGTGGAAATGATGATCCGTCTAAAACCCCATATTGATTATCGGCCTAACGCACGTTTCAACTACAATAACACCAACTATATGTTATTAGCTTATATCGTTGAAAAATTAAGTGGCGAAAATTTCAGAATCTATGTGAAGAAAAATATTTTTGAGCCTGCGGGCATGAAGGAAACATTTATCTACGATCCATTGCATCCAGAAATGCTGAAAACCGCTGCAACAGGGTATGTGCCAAGGCGTGGGGGGCCTGCCGCTTCTGACTTTAATCACTTAGATGGAGTGACGGGCGATAAAGGTATTTACTCGACCGTTGAGGATTTGCATCTTTGGGATAGCGCATTAAATGAAGAAAAATTAGTCAAATCAAGTACTTTGGAAGAAGCCTTTACTCCACAGCACACGATTCCTACTACCCTTCCAAAAAACTATGGATTTGGTTGGCGCCTGACGCAACTCGATAATGGTGAGTGGCTTACCTATCACACGGGATGGTGGCATGGATTTAAAAATTACTATCTTCACAATCCAAAAGACAACTCATCCATTATAATTTTGGGAAATATGGCTGGACATTCTTTGGGAAGAGTTAACGTAGTTCAATCAATTTTGTACCCAGAAAAAGCAAATTTATTTATGAAAGGGGAATCGCTTCCCTCAGAATTCACCTCAGGCAACTAATTCAATACCTTATGAAAAAAATCATCTTAATGACAATCACATGGACTTGCTTCAGTATAGCTAGCTTGGCCCAAACAGATGATGACTCGATCAAATCGATCATCAACACCTATTTTGACGGATTCACCAAAGGCGATTCCGCAAGCTTAAATAAAGCATTTTATACCGGTGCCTTATTGAGAAACCTAAATACAGCTACGGGAAGGGTTCAAGACTCTCCCGTAAAAACCTTTATAAGCAAAATGCCTGCGGGTGGAGTTAAAGCCACAGGAAAATTAATTTCCTATTCGTATGCGGGAACTTCTGGAGTGGCAACTATAGAATTACAATTTGCCGACTTCAAATACATTGATTTATTAAGTTTATTAAAAATAAATGATCAATGGAAAATTGTTTGTCGGGTTTATAGCCGAGTGGAATCGGATGTCCAATTGAAAGGATCTGCTGCTATAGAAGCAGCCGCTGCTCCGACAAAAAAGAATTCAGCGAATGCGAAACCAAAAAAGAATGATGGTTGGTAAACCTCTTTAAATTCTACCTCTATTTAAAAACAAAAGGGAGGTCTTTATCCAAAGACCTCCCTTTTATGTATACTCATCTAAAATCCTTACCAGTAGATAGGACCTTTGCCTAAATACTTTTCAGCAATGGGCATATAATACGACTTTAATTCTTCGAAATTAGGGATTACAGGAGATTTCGTATATAAATCATACTGGTTGAAATCCTTAATCCATGCTAGATATTGCGCATCTTTTTCATTCAATAATGCCTGATAACTTCCACCAGTATGCCATGGATAAAACGAATGGAAACGAATCATCGCCATGCCTTCCTCTGGAATTGTATTCGTAGGATGGTTTTTCAATACTTGGTATAAATATTCATCATGGCCCCAGGCTAATTCTAAATTATCTAAACCACAACCAGGATTATAAATGCCTAATTCTGAATTGAAACGATCGACCAACATATCTGGGTTTTCCTGATTGAATTCTGGATACACACAGGTGTCAGGTAATTTACAACCTACGACAAATACGTCGCCAACTAATCCCCACTGCTCTGCTTGGCTTGTTCCATCCTCATCTGAACCAAATAAATACATGGCTTTGCCTAAATCATGGATTAACCCAACCAACTGCATCCAATCTGGACGACCATCTTGGCGAATTCCTTCTGCAGATTGCAATAAATGGATAATGTTAGGGAGATTTAAATCAGGGTCACTTACGTCAATTAAGGCATTTAAACGATCCATCATGTCCCATAAATCCATTGGACGTTCAAAAGTCAAATACTTTTTTTTCATCCGTTGAACATAATCATACGTCTGACGCGTACGCATCTTATAATAATGATCTTTTACGGCTGCAGTAATATCGCCTTGCTCGTAATTACGAAATTCGGATTTTTCTTTAACTATAGTTTCCATACGAAATGATTTGAGCAACCAAATTACAAAATGATTTTAAAAACAAAAAATCAATGTGTCATCAAAGACAAAGCTATTGAGCTCAAAAGCATCAAGAAACCAAGGACAAAAAATATGGTAGGATTTAATACAGGGACAGAATTGTCACTTAAAGACGCCTCATACGGATTTTCAGAAAGGTAACGAACAGTTATTTCCTGGCCAATCTCACAATTTTTTGCAATTCCCTGCTCAGCTTCTCTTCTAAATTCTAACCCATTCACATGGTAGGCGACGATTGGAAAATAAATAGGAAAACGACCAGAATGATCGCCACGTGCATATCGCTTAGAAATCTCAACGATCTTGCCATACGTTGTTTTAGAATGAGACACCCATTTTGATCTCTTTTTGTACAAGAAAATTCCAACCAAAATGAGGGTTACTGAAATCAACAGAAACAGACTTAAAAATAAAGTCATCGAACCCTGAAAAGCTCCTGTTGGCCTACCTGAAATTAACAAAACACCTAATAGAAACATATTAACTTTAATGAATTCAGCTGTAATTTCCCTGAATTTTGACCAAAGCAACAACAAAAAATAATTAAAATCAAATTTTGTAAATTCTCGATAAAAATGCTTCAGGATCGAATTCGAAGCCCTTTTTACTCATTTTTGTCAGAGATTAAAAAAGTGGATTGAATTTTGATAAATTTTTATAAAAAATTGTACAATTCAGTCATTTTAGGTTTTAATTTTCATTGAGTTTCGCTAAAAAAATATTTTTATAAAATTTTTAATTTCATGCAAATTTGTATTTTTGGTCTCGAACAAACCAAATAATTATGAAAAGTACTGTAAAATTCCAGCTCATTGCCATGATGTTTTTGATGTTCTTCTCTTGGGGAGCATGGTATGGCCAAATGAGTAAATATCTACTAACGACTTTGGGTGCGACAGGGGACCAAGTGGGAAATGCTTATACCACTTTTTCCATCGCAGCAATCTTTGCTCCCTTTTTTGTCGGCCTCATTGCAGATCGGTTTTTCTCAGCGCAAAAGGTGATGGGATTTCTTAATATTTTAGGAGGTGTCATTTTATATTTCTTGAGTCAAACGAAGGACCCTGAAATTTTCTTTTGGTACATTTTAGCTTACACACTTTGTTTTGCTCCTAATTTGGCCTTATCGAACTCCATTGCCATGAATCAAATGCAAAATCCTGAAAAGGAGTTTCCCGCGATTCGTGTTACGGGAACCATTGCATGGATTGTTGTCACTAATATAATTGGATTTTTAGCCTTAGGGGACAACGTAGCTATCTTTCAAATAGCCATGTACAGTTCATTTGCCTTAGGAATTTATGCCTTCTTTCTTCCTGACACCCCGCCGAAAGCAGATAAAAATGCGTCGATTGGGCAAATTGTTGGTTTAGATGCACTCAAATTATTCAAAGATCGTTCATTCTTGATTTTCTTTATCTCATCCATCTTAATCTGTATTCCTCTATCATTTTATTACGCGATGGCAAACCCGTCTTTGACAGATTCACACATGACCAATGTTGAAAACAAAATGTCATTGGGGCAAGCCTCTGAGGTTATTTTTATGCTCTTAATTCCACTGGCTTTCATCCGCTTAGGAGTCAAGAAAATGCTAGTAGTAGGGCTTATTGCCTGGATTATTCGCTTTTTATGCTTTGGCTACGGAGATGGAATCCAAAGTGAATGGATTTTATATATCGGAATTGTTTTACACGGAGTATGCTTCGATTTCTTCTTTGTCACCGGACAGATCTATACGGATCAAAAAGCGGGAGAAAAGATCAAAAGCTCGGCCCAAGGATTAATTACTTTAGCCACTTATGGCGTAGGAATGGGCATAGGGTCCAAACTATCTGGAATTGTTTTAGATATGTATACCAGCGAAGGTGTACACGATTGGAAATCAGTTTGGATGGTTCCAGCAGCCATAGCAGCCTTAGTTCTCGTTTTATTTGTACTTTTCTTTAGCGAGAAGAAAGAAACAGCTTAGGTATTTTTAATTTTCCGAATCATCCAAAACAAGAGTGCCGGGAAAAAACGTTTGACAAATAGGCCTAAAGCCTCAAGCTTTCCGCCAATGAAAAACTCGTTTTTCCCGGTATTTATCGCATTCAAAATAGCTTCAGCTGTTACGGTCACATCTAAGCCCTTCGCTTGATTTGGATCCATTTTACCATATTTCTCTCCTTCTTCATTGAGTGCATGAATGGAAATATTGGTCTTAATGTATCCTGGTAAAATAGTGGTTACTCGAATTCCATCCTCATATACTTCGGCCCTCAAAGAATCGAAAAAGCCAATCAATGCATGTTTTGTAGCTCCATAAGCAGCTCTTCTTGG
>CAMARL010000040.1 GCA_945860325.1 Spirosoma fluviale
GTCCAAATCCCTCCTAATATCATCGCCCCAAAAAGAATGATTGCTTTCATGATTTATGCCAAAATTGGTTTAATGACTTTTCCATAAACATCAGTCAGTCGGAAATTTCTTCCTTGGAATGGAAACGTAAACTCCTCATGATTAAATCCAAGGCAATGTAAAATAGTTGCCTGAAGGTCGTAAATGGATGTTTTCCCATTCACCGTCGCATAGCCCAGTTCATCCGTTTCTCCAAAACTAAAACCAGGTTTTATTCCACCACCCGCGAGCCACATTGTAAATGCGTCTGTGTGATGGTCCCGACCAAAATAATCTTGAGTCTTTCCTTCTCGGTTTTCTTGCATCGGCGTGCGCCCAAATTCCCCACCCCAAACGACCAAGGTTTCATCTAACAAACCTCTTTGTTCTAAGTCGATGAGCAGAGCCGAAATCGCGCGATCTGTTTCTAAACATTTTTGATGCAATCCCCAGTCGACCGACCCGCTCTTACTCGTTCCATGTGAATCCCAACCCCAATCAAATAACTGGACAAATCGCACTCCTTGCTCAACCATTTTACGGGCTAGTAAGCAGTTGTTGGCAAATGCCTCTTCCCCCGGTTTGGTTCCATACAATTGATGAATGTATTCGGGCTCCTTGCTGATGTCCATCACCTCGGGGACCGAGCTTTGCATTTTGTAAGCCATCTCATATTGAGCAATTCGAGCGACTGTTTCTGGATCCCCAAATTCCTTAAACGTTTCTTCATTGACCGAATTGATTGTTTCAATACTTGCTTTTCGAATATCAGCATTGACCCCATCGGGGTTTTGAATGAACAATACAGGTTCGCCGGCGGATCTACATTGTACGCCTTGGTACACGGAAGGGAGGAATCCACTTCCCCAGGCCGACTTCCCCGCGTCGGGATTTTTGCCGCCTGAAGCGAGGACCATAAATCCGGGTAAATTTTCATTTTCGGAGCCTAGGCCATACGAAACCCATGAACCTAAAGAAGGCCTACCTAATCTCGCTGAACCCGTGTGCATGAGCAATTGGGCCGGCGCGTGGTTAAACTGATCCGTGTACATCCCCTTTAAAAAGGTTATTTTATCGGATTGTGTGGCCAAATGGGGCATGTGATCGGATATCCAATGTCCTGATTTTCCGTGTTGGGCAAATTTAGCTTTTGGTCCTAATAAATTAGGAATACCTCGAATGAAGGCAAATTTCTTTCCTTCAATTAATTCTTTGGGACATTCTTTCCCGTCAAATTTGGCTAGTACCGGTTTATAGTCGAACAGTTCTAGTTGGGAAGGCGCCCCAGCCATATGTAAAAAGATAACGGATTTTGCTTTACCAAAGTGGGGAGGAATTTTAAAGGCTGAGTTTTGGGGTTTGTCAGAAGTCTGACAATTCCAAAGCGCAGATCCCAAAGCAAGGGAACCAATACCCGTACCTAGGGTATTTAAAAAATGCCTTCTTGTGGCTAAAATAGCTTCATTTTCAATAGCCTCTTTAAATATTTTTTCCATAGCGTGATTAATCCATGATGGGTCTACCTTTTGTTTCTGGCAAATAAATAATACCTATAATCACCGTGATGGCAGCCAAGGTGATGGGGTAAAAAATTCCGGCAAAATTGGAATGTGTAACGGCGCCTAACCAAGTGGCCACGAAGGGAGCGCAACCCCCAAAAACGCCATTGGCAAAATGATAGGGAATAGATAGCGATGTATACCTGATTTTGGTGGGAAATAGTTCCACTAAAAATGCGGCAATTGGGCCATAAGCCATCGCGGCAAAAGTCACTAATAAACTGCAAATAAACGCGAGTTCTATTTTGCCCCAATTGGTCAGCTGAACCGCCCCATTCACCATCGTTCCTTCTTTCCCCACAATATCGGACATCCAAGCAAACAATGGGTAATAAAAAATAGCGGCTAGTGCCATACCTCCTAGCATGATAACTTTTCGGCCTACCCGATCTGAAAGTGAACCAAAAACGACAAATAGTGGCGTACCTACAACCAAGGAAGCGGCAATCACTAAATTGGTCGTGACAAAGTCGACCTGCAGAATTTTATTAATGAATATTTGTGCGTAGAACTGACCCGTATGCCAAACCACTCCTTGGCCTACAATGGCCCCAAACATCGCAATGAGCATTAAACGGCGGTTTTCTTTCGAAGCAAATGCCTCCTTCAATGGATTTTTAGAGAGTCGGCCTTCTGCTTTTAATTTTGAAAACAGGGGTGATTCTTGCATGTTCCGACGAATAAAATAGGAGACAATGACTAAAATTCCAGAGAGGGCAAAGGGAATTCGCCAACCCCATTCTTTAAAATCTTTATCGCCAATGATGTTTTGACAAACTAAGACCACGATAATACTGACAAAAAACCCTAAGGTTGCAGTCGTTTGTATATAGGAAGTATATTTTCCTCGGTGTGCATCTGGGGCATATTCAGCGACATAGGTAGCGGCTCCCCCATATTCGCCCCCTAAAGCTAATCCTTGGATGATGCGCAATAATAATAAGATGGCGGGGGCTACTAGGCCGATTTGAGAATAGGAGGGAATGAATGCAATGGCAAACGTGGATCCTCCCATTAATAATAAGGTTAATAAAAAGGTATATTTTCTGCCTATTCGGTCTCCTAGACGTCCAAAGATGACTCCTCCAAAAGGTCTTGCAATAAATCCAGCACCAAAAGCAGCTAATGTGGATAAAAAGGCGGCCGTTGGGTCGTCTTTTGGAAAAAATGACAAGGAAATAATAGCCGATAAAGAACCAAAAATATAAAAGTCGTACCATTCAATCACTGTTCCCACGGAGGAGGCAATAATGACTTGCCACAGTTTTTGAACAGGTATTTTATTATTATCGAATTCAGGATTCGAAGTGGGCATACATGATAAGTTTAGAAAGATGAAATTAGGAAGGGAGTGGGAAAATTCCTAATTATTTGCCTGCTGTGATTTGATGATTTCAGGTATACTTATCAAATGAATGTAATTTTTTCATCTAAAATTGATACATTTGATTAGTTAACCAATATAAAAATTCAAGAATTTAGATGGGAAATACTGTTTCAATTAAAGACATTGCCCGTAAATTCAAGTGTGCCCCTTCCACTATTTCTCGGGCTTTGAATGATCATCCGATGATCAATATAGACACAAGGAAGACGATTCAGGAATATGCGAATAAGATTGGGTATCAAAAAAATACGATTTCCCTCAGTTTGTTGAACCATTGTTCAAAGACCTTAGGTGTCATCATTCCATCCATTTCTCATTATCACGAGACGGCCATTATTGAAGGCCTTGAGGCAATTTTACAACCTGCGGGTTACTTGTTAAACATTTGTGTAACGAATGAATCCCATGCGTTAGAAAGGGAATATTTAGATCGCTTGGTCGCTAATCGCGTAGATGCTATTTGTATCTCGCTGTCCCAAGAAACCTTTGACTATTCATTGAATGAACACATAGACCTAGCCATCAGTCGATCATTGCCGATTATTTTTATGGATCGTTTTTACCATGCATTGGATGTAGACCGTGTGATTACGGATGATTTTAAGGGGGCTTTTATGGCAACGGAACATCTTATTCAAATGGGTTGTCAACGGATTGCCCACTTGCATGGACCTAGGGGGATTACGGTGTCCCAACAAAGATTTAAGGGCTACGAAGCATGTTTGAAAAAATACGGAAGGAATGTTGAGGATGAATTAGTGAAGCAGGTGATGTTTTCACCAGAAAGTGCGGTGGAGGCCACAAAATTTTTATTGGACCAGAAAGCAAAACCAGATGGAATTTTTGCGGTGAATGACGAAGTGTGTTTTGGTGCGATGAAAGTAATCCAAGAAAGAAATTATAAAATTCCCGAAGATATTGCATTGGTCGGTTTTGACGATATTCCCCTGGCTGCTTTTGCACCTATTGCTTTGAGTTCTGTGTCGAGGCAAAGTAAAAAAATAGGAGAACAATCTGCCCAATTGTTTTTGTCAAAAATGAACGGGATTTCTGATCATCAACAAGTTACCCTTGAACCGGAATTAATCATTCGAGAGTCTTCTCAAAGGAATCATTATTCCTAGATTTAATTAATTTAATATTCGGTAACAATTTCTTAAAATGGGCCTCGTTTTCATTACTTATTTTTGCTCTGCCATAGAATGATTCAATTGCAAACGTTTGCGTAATTTTTCTGTCGATAATTAATTTAATTAGAATTACATTTCCAAAATCAAAATCTTCTAAAATTTAATTTCATCTCATGAAAAAAATCTTACCGCATCATCAAGAGCTATTTTTGATGAAATCTGCCGGGTTGAAACTCATCAGTTTTCTGATCATCATCCTGCTAGGTTTATCCCCTTCTTTGTCTTGGGGTCAAGGTTCAGGCAAAACCGTTAAAGGAACATTAAAAGACGCCACGACTAAGGAGGCCTTAGTAGGAGCAAATGTTTTAATTAAAGGAACGACTAAAGGTGCCACCGCAGATGCTAATGGTCAATATTCGATTAATGTATCGGATGACAAGGCTGTTTTAGTTTTTCGTTTTTTGGGATATGATTCTCAAGAAATAGCAGTAGGCGGCCGCTCTACTATAGATGTTTCCTTGCAATCGAATGCTTCTAGTTTGGAGCAGGTGGTGGTTGTGGGTTACGGAACTCAAAAGAAAACAGACGTTACCGGTTCTGTGAAATCGGTATCAAGCGAAGCCTTTAATAAAGGTATTATCAATTCACCGGAGCAATTACTTCAAGGTAAAGTAGCCGGTGTTAATGTCACTTCAGCCACGGGTGAGCCAGGTGGATCGCAAGGGATTACCATTCGTGGACCTGGTAGTATTCGGGTAGGAAGCGGACCTTTGTATGTAATCGATGGTTTGCCATTGGATGGGGGAATTGGGAATTTTTTAAATCCTTCCGATATTGAAAAAATGGATGTATTAAAGGACGCATCTGCTACCGCTATTTATGGAACTAGAGGAGCAAATGGTGTAATTTTGATTACAACCAAAAAAGGGAAAGCTGGTTTTTCTACCATGAATTTCTCTACGGATTATGCCATATCAAGCTTAGCTAGACCCTTGCCAGTGTTATCAGCAGCTGATTTTCGTACGCAAGTGGGTAAAAATGGAGGTATATTAGAAGATTTTGGTTCCAATACAGATTGGCAAAATCAAATTACTCGATCAGCCATTACGCAAAATCATAACCTAAGTTTAGGGGGTGGGGCCAAGAACTTAACGTATTATGCTTCTTTTGGTGCACAGATGCAACAAGGTATTTTAAAGAATAACCAGTTGGACCGACTTTCAGGTCGCATGAACGTTACTCAAAAATTCTGGGAAGATCGTTTGATTATTGACGCCAACATCAGTTTTTCAAATGTGGTTAATCTACGTCCGCCGATTGAAAGTTTGTTGGGAACGGCTATTTCAAATAACCCAACTTTGCCAGTGTATGAAGCGAACGGTACAACACCTGCTAAATTCTTGAACGCATCCAACCCGTTGATTACGTTAAACTTGAACAAAGATATCAATACAGCTAACCGATTTATTGCCAATATTTCACCATCCGTGAAATTAGCGAAGGGCTTAGTCTATAAATTGAACTATGGATATGACAACCAAACCGCTGTACGCGATATTCAATCGTTGGCCAATTTAGTGCCTCAGCAAAATGGGCGTTTGGATACGTATAATAATAGTAATCAAAATAGCCTTGTTGAGAATTACCTTACGTTTAATTTAGAAGAAGGCGATCATGTTTTCTCTGCATTATTAGGTCATTCGTTTCAAAAAATTCAATATCAAGGGCGTACTTGGAGTATCAATAAGTTCCCAATCGTTCCGACGGAGCCTATCTATAACCCAGGCATAGGACAAGAGTTGACATTAGCGACAAATAGGCCAGGGGGTTCTGCCACGATTAATGAATTGCAGTCGTTTTTCTCTCGTTTGAACTACCAGTTTCAAGATAAGTATTTAGTTACCGCGACGGTTCGTGCGGATGGTTCGTCTAAATTTGGTTCGAATAACAAATATGGATATTTTCCATCTTTCTCTTTAGGTTGGAGATTATCTGAGGAGCCATTCTTAAAGAATACGTCGATTAGTAATTTGAAATTAAGAGGAGGTTGGGGACAAACGGGTAACCAAGAAATTCCTTCTAAAATTACTCAACCTTTATTCACGGCTTCCGTTTCAGGTACGACTTCGTATCCATTGGATAATGGTTCAAGTTACTCTCCAGGAATCACGTATTCTCGTTTAGCTAATCCAGATATTCAGTGGGAGGTTTCGACACAGTCCAATGTCGGTTTAGATTTTGCTTTCTTAAACGGAGCTTTATCGGGATCAGTGGACGTGTTTAATAAAGTTTCTAGTAATATTTTATTGGAGATTATTCCTTCGGATCCTGTTCAGCCAGCTAGTTCAGTTTGGGCTAATGTGGCCAACATGCAAATCAATAATAGCGGGGTGGAATTAGATTTGGATTATAAATTAACCACTGCTGGAGGTTGGAAATATAATGTGGGTGGAAACTTAACCTTAATTAAAAATGAAGTGGTTAACTCTCCTTATACAGTGATTCAATCAGGAGGAGCATCAGGTTCAGGTTTAACTTCTGCGACGATTAATGGCTATGTGAATGGCCAGCCGATCGGAACCTTTTTCTTGAAAGATTTTACAGGAATTGACGCAAAAGGGGTTAGTACTTATCGGGATACCGACGGGGATGGAATCGTATCTGATAAAGACCGTATTTCAGCAGGTTCAGCATTGCCAAGCACACAGTATAACTTCTTTGGAAATGTAGCCTATAAAGGTTTTGATTTGTCATTGCAGTTTAATGGAGTGTCGGGAAATATGATTTATGACAATACGGCTAATAACGCATTTTACAAGTTGAAAATCTCGAAAAATAATAACGTAATACCCACAGCTTATGCGTTGGCCAACGAGTCAACGAGTAACGCTGCTCCGGTATCTACGCGTTATTTGAAAGATGGTGCTTTTGTTCGTCTGAATAATACCACCTTAGGCTACAGTTTTGACACTCAAAAAATGGGGATCAATAAATGGATCTCTACTGCGCGTTTATCAGTGACTGGACAAAATTTATGGATCGCAACAGCTTATGATGGCTATGATCCTGAGGTAAATAAAAATGCTTCTGATGCGGGAATTTCCTCTTATGGCATTGACTATTTAAGTTATCCAAAAGCCAAAACAATTATTTTTGGTTTAAATCTTACATTTTAATTAATAGATAGAAAAATAATGAAAAAGATAAAAAAAGTTTCTCTACTCGTTTTTGGAATGTTGGCGCTTTATAGCTGCACCAATTTGAACGAGATTGTTTTAGACGAATATAATGCAGCAGGCTTGACAGATAAGCAAGCCGCTGAGGGAGCCATAGTTCCTGTGTACGCATTTTTACCAAACTTGTATCGCCATACGATACATTTTGCATTGAACGAAATATCGACGGATGAGGCTATTTTACCTTATCGTGGTGGTACGGATTGGGGTGATAATGGAATTTATTTATCCCTGCATAGGCATGAAACAATGAGTACGGATCCCAACGTTCGTGATGAGTGGGTTCATATTTTAACGGGTATATCAAGATCGGTAACAGCGATTAATGCTTTGCAAATTTCAAAAGATCCTGCAGCTAAATTATATTTAGCGGAGGCAAGAGGTATGCGCGCATTTTATAACATGCTGATGCTGGATGCCTTTGGAGTGGCCTTTTCTAAGGAAGATTTGGGAGATGTTTCTACCATTTTACGTGGAGATAAAGCAGTGGAATACATCAAATCAGAATTATTGGCCGTAGAACCAGTATTAGAAACAGGCGTAGGTCCAGGTCGATTGACCAAGGCAGGTGCTTGGGGCATTTTAGCTCGTTTATATCTAAATGCAGCAGCATATCGAGATATTTACGCCGCTCAATATACCTTTAAGCCAGAAGATATGGACAAGGTAATTGAGTATTCAGATAAGATCATTAACTCGGGCCAATACAGTTTGTCTCCTGATTATTGGGCTATTTTTGGTAATGCGAATCATGATAATAAGGAGTTGATTTTTGCGATCGATCAGCGTGCTGAATTGAATGGCCATAATCGTATGTCTTATTTCTCTTTAGCGAATGACCAGCGTCCTTTGCCTGCATATCCAGGAGCTAATGGAACAGATGGTCCAGGGATTACTTCTGATTTTTATCAATCATGGGTATCCACGTACGGTTCTGTTGACCCTGCGGCTGGCGACCCTCGTTTCTATAAGCAGAACATCAAACCTACTGACGAGTGTGTCGCGGAGGCTCAATATAATATAGATCGTGGAATTTTAAGAGGCCAACAATATGGATTGCAATTTGCAGGGGGTGCATTTTTAAAATGCCCCGATGGAAAATATAAGGTAGGCAAGATTTACAATACGAGAAAGGCTGCACCTTATCCACCGGTTATACATACTGAAAAAATTGATTTTACGCCTAGTGGAAGCGATTACAGTACCGGGTTTCGCGTAGAGAAATATGAGTTCAGTAAAAAATCACAATCAGGTCGTAATTTTGGAGAAGCGGATATCTCCATCGTTCGTTTAGCAGATGTTTATTTAATGCGTGCAGAGGCAAAATTACGTAAGTCAAATGATGTGGCTGGAGCTCTAGCGGATGTCAACAAAGTTAGAACGTCTAGAACGGCTAACATGCCGGCTGGATCTGCTTTGTCAACCATCAATTTAGACTTGTTATTGCGCGAGCGTGGGTTTGAGTTGTATTGGGAAATGCACCGCAGAACGGATTTAATTCGTTTTAATAAATATGAAAGCGGTTGGACTGAAATGTCAAGCACAAATAAAAACAAGCGAATCTTCCCAATCCCACAAACGGCGATTGACGGAGCGTCAAATTTACCTGGATATTTAAAGCAAAATCCTGGGTATTAATTAAGGGTTTAATAATAAAAAAGCTGGCAAGGATTTCTTTGCCAGCTTTTCTTTTTTATAGCCAATTGACATTTCATTTTAGCAGGCGGGCTTTTTTTTATAAATAGTCTGTAAAAATCAAGAATCTGATTAAATTTGTTTTTTATCTAAATAAAATTTTATGTTTAATCGAAGAGAAGCAGTTTCCCGAATAGCCATGATGGTCGGTGGCGCATTTACCGCACCTACTTTATTTGCGATGGATGTGAAGGAAAGTGGGAAATTTTTGAATGTAGATTTGTTCTCATTAACAGATGCTCAAAGACAAGTAGTTGCTGCCGTGGCAGAACACATTATCCCGAAAACAAATACAGCTGGTGCAATCGACGCGGGCGTTCCGGCATTTATTGAATTGATGTTGAAGGACTGTTACAAAGTTCCCGAACATGCCAGTTTCCTTAAGGGCGTGAACGATTTAATTAAGGCTAAATTTTTGTCTCAAAATCAGGATGGCCAAGTGGCTGTTTTGACGCTTTTGGAATCGAATACAAAAGATTTAATGCGCAATTACCAACAACGTAGAATGAAGGTGGGCGACAATGTAGACAAGGAAACGTTGGAAGGTGCGAATGGCGTTCCATTTTGGCGCTTGATCAAAGAATTGACTCTATTAGGGTATTATACTTCTGAAAAAGGGATAGAGGCTTCGTTTGTATACCAACCGATCCCTGGGAAATTTGAGGCAACCAAATTATTGCCTGGTCAAAAATCATTTCAATATTAATTTTTAGGATAAGATGAACATAAATATAGATGCCATAAAGGGTCAAACTTTCGATGCAATTGTCGTTGGCTCAGGAATTTCAGGCGGTTGGGCCGCCAAAGAATTAACAGAAAAGGGATTAAAGGTAGCCGTTATTGAGCGTGGTCGTGAGATTAAGCACATTGAAGGATATGAAACTGCGATGAAACACCCATGGGAATTTGAACATCGCAATAGACCTACCAACATGGCCGCGGAGGAATATTGGGCTGCCATGCGAACAGGATATACGGCGAATGAGGAACATCGTTATTTGTTTGAAAATGATAAACAAAATCCATACATCGAGAAAAAAGGGGGATTTGATTGGACGCGTGCGTACCATACGGGAGGAAAATCTCTTTTATGGGGCCGTCATTCCTATCGTTGGAATAAACAAGATTTTGAAGCGAATGCCAAAGATGGTATCGGTACTGACTGGCCTATTCGATATGAGGATATGGCGCCATGGTATTCCTATGTAGAGAAATTTGCAGGAATTTCAGGCCAAGCAGAAGGTTTGGATGTGTTGCCAGATGGAGAGTTCCAACCAGCGATGGGGATCACAGCTCCGGAGGTACATTTTAAGAATGAAGTAAATAAAAAATTAGGCCGACCGGTTACTTTGGGTCGTGTCGCACACTTAACAAATCCGGGAAAAGTTCACACGGATTTAGGTCGGAGCTCATGTAATTTTAGAAATAAATGTATGCGCGGATGTCCTTACGGGGCTTATTTCAGTTCTTTGTCGGCGACATTACCAGCAGCCATGCGCACGAAACGTTTGACGATGGTGCACAATTCGATTGTCTCTGAAATTATCTATGATGAGGCGACACAAAAAGCGAAAGGCGTACGTGTAATCGATCAAAACACCATGGAGGTTAGAGAGTATTTCGCAAAAATTATTTTTGTCAATGCGGGGGCTATCGGTTCAACCTCTATTTTAATGAATTCAAAATCTAGCCGTTTTCAAAATGGCTTAGGAAATGATAGTGACCAATTGGGCCGCAACATCATGGATCACCATTTAAATGTAGGAGCTTCAGCGACCGTAGAAGGATTTGAGGATGATTACATGTTTGGCAACAGGCCTAACAGTCTTTACATCCCTCGTTTCCGTAACTGGGGAAAAGATAAGCGGGATTATATTCGTGGATTTGGATATCAGGGTGGAGCCAGTCGTGATGGTTGGGGACGAGGAACAGGTATGGACGGATTTGGAGCAACCTTCAAAGAAAGCTTAACTCATCCTGGAAAATGGAATGTAGGTTTTGGTGGATTTGGTGAAATTTTACCTGATCCAAATAATCGTTTCCAATTGAGTCAAACGGTGAAAGATAAATGGGGACTTCCTGTGTTGGAATTTGAAACTTCTTTTGGCCCCAACGAACTTAAAATGAGAGAAGATATGATGCATGATGCGGCTGAAATGTTAGAGGCGGCCGGATTTAAAAATGTCAACGCATACAATAGACAAGGAACGCATATCGGACTAGGAATTCATGAAATGGGTACGGCACGTATGGGTACCTCCGTTAAGAATTCTATTGTGAACAAACACAATCAAGTGCATGAGGTTAAAAACGTGTTTATGACAGACGGCGCTGCTATGGCTTCTGCATCTTGTGTAAATCCATCGTTGACCTACATGGCCATGACTGCACGTGCTGCTGATTTTGCGGTAAGTGAATTAAAGAAGAAAAATTTATAGGTTCGAATGGGCTATTTAAAGCCTAAATGAGGATCATATAAAAATACAATAGGCCGAAGAAATATCTCTTCGGCCTATTTTTTTCTTTCAAATTTCTTTAAAAGATTCGTCGCGGATTATTTTATTTCAGCGATGGATTTTCGCATGATCCTAGTCCAAATCTCATACCCTTTTTCATTAAAATGCAACTTGTCTTCCACATGAAGGCTAGGCTGATATTTTCCATCAGCACCTAACAACGCGCTGGTCGTTTCCACAAAATACATATTGGGTTTAGAAGCGCTGTAATTTTTTATTAGCTCATTAGTTTCTTGAATTTTATCCCAAACTTCCCAACGGCGTTCATTGGGCGAAATCGCAATGTAATAAATGGGGGTATTCGGAAACTTCGAACGAAGCATTTTTACAACATATTTATACGTTTCAAGAATTTGGAGCGGGCTTTTATCTTGCTTGCTCACCGACAAATCATTGCTTCCAGAATACATATAAATTGCCTTTAAAGAATGATTGAAAGCTATTCTTGGAATGTAATAAGCCATTTCGCTGATATTCGATCCCCCAAATCCATGGTGAATAATTTCAGCCGGGGCCAAATCTTTTTTAATGGTTTTCCATAATCGGATGAATGAGCTGCCGGTAAATAATATGGAATTAGAAGAGTAACTTGTTTTTGAATCATCTACTTCATGCGCTTTTATTTCATTTTCAAAGCGGGTGATTTTTGGCGTTGCTTTCGTTCGATTGACCTGAGCATAAAGCCATTCGCCTACTTCCTGTAGCGAGGAAAGGATGGCAGGCTTATTGTTATCTAGCGTGTGTCCTAAATTTTCGGATAGTTTGACACCCGTGGGGACCCCCTGACTTAAGGCTCTTTCAAAAATAATTTGACTCCCATATTTAAAATTATGGTAGGCAAAAGATGAATCAAATGGAACCGTTTTATCCGCCGTTCCATGGACATTGAATACAGGAACATCTCCCGTATTTAGCCAGTTAAAATTGACCATCGCCCCCCAGAAATTGACCACACCATGTATTTTAGACGAAAATCCTTCGTTGCCCGAAGTCCCTTCCATGCTACCATTTTTTGCCAAATCGATGTAAGTGGGAACTTCCTTTTGGTCTAAATAGGCCAAGTGCAAAGCGGTCATCGCGCCGGCAGATCCACCGGCAATGTAAATTTTACTTGTATCGATGCCATAGTTTTCCGCGTTTTTTCTAAAAAATCGAACGGCAGCTTTCGCATCTTGAACGGCACGAATCATGGCCTCAAAATAGGATACGTCTGATTTAGGTTCCGCTATGCCTAATCGGTAATTAATAGATCCCACGACAAAACCTCTATGACTCAGGTTTTCCGAAACCACCCTTGAATATCCTGTTCGTTTGTCGCCATTCACAAAGCCGCCTCCATGGACAAAAACAATT